>NZ_CAJPGH010000007.1:0-252652 GCF_905339605.1 Burkholderia sp. BCC1972
CGAAATTCCCAACAGGCCAATTGCCGATGCAAATTAGACCTTCACAGCACGACAGCGGATGCCCTGTTCGGGGCGGTAGTGGTCATCGACACCAGCTTCTTTTCGAGTCAGCATCGGGTCGACCTCGGCGCTTGATGAAGTGACGGCCAAGCAAGCACAGACCTGATCTGACGCTGACTGAAAGATCAGATCTTGACTGGCGCAGGTGATAAGGGAGGGGGGAAATGCCCCCTCACTCCACCGTCACCGACTTAGCCAAATTCCTCGGCTTATCAATATCCGTCCCCCGCGCGAGCGCAGCGTGATACGCGAGCAACTGCATCGGCACCGTATGCAGAATCGGCGAAAGCGGCCCGTAATACTCATTGAGCCGAATCACCTCGATCCCCTCACTCGGCACCAACCCACAGTCCACATCCGCGAACACGAACAGCCGTCCATTCCGCGCACTGACCTCATGCATGTTCGACCGGAGCTTTTCAAGCAGCATGTCATTCGGCGCGACCGCGATCACCGGCATCTCGTTGCTGACGAGCGCCAGCGGCCCATGCTTCAGCTCCCCCGCCGGATAAGCCTCCGCGTGAATATAAGAAATCTCCTTCATCTTCAGCGCACCTTCCAGCGCGATCGGATAATGCATCCCGCGCCCGAGAAACAGCATGTTGTCGCGTCGTGCGAGCAACTCCGACCACGCCATGATCTGCGGCTCCAGCGCGAGCACTTTCGACATTGCATCGGGCAGGTGCCGCAACGCGCGCAAATGCTCCTTCTCCGCGTCGTCGCTCAACCGTCCGCGCACCTGCGCGAGTGACAGCGTCAGCAGGAACAACGCAACGAGCTGCGTCGTGAATGCCTTCGTCGAAGCGACGCCGATCTCGATCCCCGCACGCGTGACGAACTGCAGCGCGCATTCACGCATCAACGCACTCGTTGCGACGTTGCAGATCGCGAGCGTGTGCATCATGCCGCTGAGTTTCGCGACATGCACGGCACCGAGCACATCGGCCGTTTCACCGCTCTGCGACACCGCGACGACCAGCGTGCGCGGATTCGGCACGCCGTCGCGGTAACGAAACTCACTGGCAATTTCAACACTCGCCGGCAGCTTCGCGATGCTCTCGATCCAGTACTTCGCGGTCAGCGCCGCGTGATAGCTGCCGCCGCACGCGAGCAGCAGCACCGAATCGACGTCGTTGAACACACGCCATGCACCGTCGCCGAACAGCTCCGGCATGATCGACGAGACGTCGAGCAGCGTATCGGCCACGGCCTGCGGCTGTTCGAAGATCTCCTTCTGCATGTAGTAGCGATACGACCCGAGATCGGCCGCGCCGCTGTGCGCGGCGACGCGTTGCACCGCGCGCTCGACGCGCTGGCCGGCCGCGTCGACGATCCAGTAGCGATGCAGTTGAATGTCGGCGACGTCGCCGTTCTCCAGATACGCGATGCGGTCGGTGATACCCGACAGCGCAATCGCATCGGACGCCAGAAAATTCTCGCCTTCGCCGACCCCGACGACGAGCGGCATCCCGTCGCGCGCGCCGACGATCCGATGCGGCTCGTCGCGACACATCACCGCGATCGCATAGCTGCCGCGCAGTCGCGCGACCGCACGCCGGACCGCGTCGAACAGATCGCCGTCGTACAGGTGGTCGATCAGATGCGCAATGGCTTCGCTATCGGTCTGACTCGCGAACACATAGCCGTGCGCCTGCAGTTCCGCACGCAGTTGATCGCAGTTCTCGATGATCCCGTTGTGCGACAGCGCGATGCGCGCGTTCGCGTCGCTCGGCGAGAAGTGCGGATGCGCATTCAGCGTGACGGGCGCGCCATGCGTGGCCCAGCGCGTATGCGCGATGCCCGTGTACCCGGACAATCCCTGCGCGGCGATCTCGCGCTGCAGGTTCGCGACGCGATCGACGCTGCGGGCGCGCGCCAGCGCGCGGTCGCGGTAGACCACGACGCCGCACGAATCGTAGCCGCGGTATTCGAGCCGCTTCAGGCCGTCGACCAGGTTCGGCAGGATGTCCCGCTGGGCGACCGCCCCGACAATTCCACACATATCGCGCTCCGTAAATGTCCTGTCTGGATCAGTGAGAGCGATGGTAGAACCAGTCAAGTGGAATTTAATTTCAAAATTCACAAATTTATGAAACGTAAAGATTATCGTTTATCATATTGAAATTAAATTTCACGCCCTGACCGGAAGGAGCCGCCGATGGCCGGCATCACCCTCGACGATCTCGACCTGCGCATCCTCTCGATCCTGCAGGACGACGCGTCGGTGTCGAACCTGCAACTGGCCGAGCGTGCGCTGTCGTCGCCGCCCACCTGCATGCGCCGCGTGCGGCGGCTGACGGAGGCCGGTGTGATCCGCCGGCAGGTCGCGGTGCTCGACCCGGTCGCGATCGGCACGGCCGTCACCGCGCTGATCGAGATCAGCCTCGACCGGCAGACGGCCGAGGACTACGACGCGTTCGAAACCTACGTCTGCGCGGAGCCGGCCGTCACGCAGTGCTACCGCGTGTCGCCGGGGCCCGATTTCGTCGTGGTGGCCGATCTGGCCGACGTCGCCGAATACGACGAATTCGCACGGCGGCTGTTCACCGGCGCGTCGAACGTCCGCAACGTGCGGACGTTCTTCTCGACGCATCGCGCGAAATTCGAAGCGAACGCGCGCGTCGCGCATGCGATGCGCAAGCGCACGTGACGCAACCGCATCGTTCGTCGCGCGTCACGCAGTAGCGGCTGCATCCGCGAGTTGCAGCGGCTTGCCGTACCCGAAGCAATGCGCAGGCTCCGGAAACACACGCTCCCGCACGTCGTGTGCATATTGCCGGATCGCGTCGCGCATCATCGCATTCGCGTCGGCGTAGCGCTTCACGAAGCGCGGCGTGTACGCATCGAATGCGCCGATCATGTCCTCGGTCACGAGCACTTGTCCGTCACAGGCGGGCGATGCGCCGATGCCGATCGTCGGGATCGTCAGCGTTTCCGTCAGATGGCGCGCGAGCGCTTCGGCGGTGCCTTCGATGACGACGCCGAACGCGCCGGCCCGTTCGGCCGCGCACGCGGCGTCGAACACTTGCGCGGCCGACCGCGCGTCCATGCCCTGCGCGCGGAAGCCACCTGTCGCGTTGGCCTGCTGCGGCATGAGGCCGACATGCGCCATGACCGGAATGCCGCGGTCGGTCAGGAAGCGGATCGTGTCGGTCATCTCGCAGCCGCCTTCGAGCTTCACGGCCTGCGCACCGGTTTCGGCGAGCAGGCGCGCAGCCGAACGATAGGCCTGTGCAGGCGATTCCTGGAACGTCGAGAACGGCAGGTCGACGACGACGCACGCGTGCGTGGCGCCGCGCACGACGGCCGCGCCGTGTGCAATCATCATGTCGAGCGTGACGCGCAGCGTATCGGGCATCCCGTACAGCACCATGCCGACGGAGTCGCCGACGATGATCACGTCGACCACTTCATCGACGAGCTTCGCCATTGGCGCGGAATACGCGGTCAGCGACACGAGGGTGCCGATGCCTTTGGTCGAACGGATCGCGGTGACGGTCTTGCGGGTGGTGCGGGTGTGTGCGCTCATGAACGGAAGCCGTGTGAAAGAAGAGCCGCCACGGTAGCATCGCGTTCGTTCGTGCAATGACCCTCGGAGGACGTCTTATGTTGCTGGCGGGACAATCGGGTGACCCTTACGCGGTGCCGCCGATGGCGCGCCTGCCGAGGCCGCTGTACGTGCGCGCGTTCGGGATCCCCGGCAACGTGAGCGTCGACGCGCACAGTCATCCGTGGGCCCAGCTGATGTATGCGACGAGCGGCGTGCTCGAGGTATCGACGCCGTCGGGCCGGCAGCTGCTGCCGCCGCACTACGCGATGTGGATTCCGCCGCACGTGCCGCATGCGGTGTCGACGCGCGATTGCGTCGCGTTCCACAGCCTGTATCTCGATGCAGCGATCGCACGTGACGACGTGAACGACGACTGCACGATCCTCTGCATGACGCCGCTGTTGCGTGAGCTGGTGATCGCGACGGGCGAGTTGCCGGTGAATTACGACGAGACGGGGCCGGACGGCGCGCTCGTGTGCCTGATCGCCGACCGGATCGCGCGCATGCAGCCGGCGCCGCTGACGGTGCCGCTGCCGCGCGATCCGCGCCTGCTGAAAATCGCGCGTGCGTTGCATGCCGCGCCGGGCGACGCGCGCAGTCTCGACGAATGGGGCCATCAGGTCGGTGCGACGCGGCGCACGCTGTCGCGATTGTTCCGGCAGGATACGGGGCTGTCGTTTACCGAATGGCGGCAGGCCGTGCGGCTGCTCGCGTCGTTGCCGCTGCTCGATGCGGGCGAGCCGATCGGTACGGTGGCCGCGCAACTGGGCTACGACTCGACGTCGTCGTTTATCGCGCTGTTCCAGGCGAAGTTCCGCGTGACGCCCGGTGCGTATGCGAAGCGCGAGGCGCGGCGCCCCGTGTCGAGCGCGTGACGCGCGCCATCGATCAGAACGCGAGCGCCTGCTGCACCGGATGATGAGCGCCGCGTGAGAACTCGGCGCCTTCGAGCGACAGCAGCGCGCGCTTGCGGTCGATGCCGCCTGCATAACCGGTCAGGCTGCCCGAGGCGCCGACCACGCGATGGCACGGCACGATGATCGAAACCGGATTGCGTCCTACCGCACCGCCCACGGCGCGCGCGCCGCTCATCGGCAGTCCGATGCGTTCGGTGATGTCGCCGTACGACACGAGTTCGCCGAACGGAATCGCGAGCAGTTCCTTCCACACGCGTCGCTGAAACGCGGTGCCGCGCAGGTGGATCGGCACCGAGAACGTTTCGCGCGTGCCGGTGAAGTATTCGGCGATTTCTTCGGCAACCCTGCGCGCGGTCGGCGACATCGCATGCGCGTCCGCTTCGGTCATGATCGAAACCGACGGAAAGTATTTCTGGCCGACGAAATACAGGCCCGTCAGCGCATCGTCCTCGATGCGCACGGCAATGTCGCCCAGCGGGCTCGGAATCAGGTGGGCCGGTGTCATCGCACTACATCTCCATGAAGGCGCCACACATGCAGTGCGGCGTACGCGCGCCACGGCGCCCAGCGCGCCGCATGCGGCGCAGATGATGGCATGGTCGCGCGTTCGCTGCGTGCGGGAAGCCACGTCTCGTCAGCGGGGAATGCATTCGGCCAGGCCATCGCGCGCATCGCGACGTACTGCACCGCGCGTTCGTCGAAGCCCGGCATGACACGTAGCGCGGCGAGCGTCGCATCGAGCGGTGCCATCGGTTCGAGCGCGAGCGAGCCGTCGTCGACTGCGCGTGCGAGCGACACGATCGCGTGTGCCGCATCGCGCTCGATGCCGATTGTTTCGAGGGCCGAAGGCGGCAGGGCGGCCAGCGTTGCGGCGGACGGCAACGCGTGCGCGAGGCCCGGCGGCGCGCCTTCCACCGAGGTGCCGAAGCGCTCTGCAATGCGTGCCAGCGCAGGCGGGCCGGCATCCGCTGCCTCGAGCCGCTCGCCCGCGATCGCGCGAATCGCGATCTCGAGGCCGTCGAACGCGCCGGGCACGCGCAGGCCCGGCGAGCCGCTCGCGAGTTCGCCGAGATGCGCGTCGATCACGTCGGGGCGGCTGTCGAGATCGAACAGCCGCCGTACGCGCGCAAGCACGGCCGGGACGACCGGCGTCAGCGCGCGCGACACGGTGACGGCCAGCGCGAAGCGCTGCGGCACGTGCGCGACGGACAGCCAGCCCGTCACGCGGCTGCCGCCGTTCCGGTTCGGCAATTCGACGACACGCACATAACCCTGCGAATCGATGCGCTCGACGCCGTCGATCTGCCGTTGCGCGAGAAAGCGCATCAGGTCATCCCACGCGAACGGCGGCCGGTACGACAGCGGGAACGTCATGTCGCCGTCGGCAGAGGCCCCGGCGCCTTTGCGCAGCCGCAGCGGGTTGAGGCCGTAGCGCTGGCGGAACAGGTCGTTGAAGCGCCGCACGCTGCCGAATCCGGCCGTCGACGCGACGACGGCCACCGGCAGCGCGGTATCGGTCAGCAGCCGCTTGGCCATCAGCAGCCGGTGCGTCTGCGCGAATTCGACCGGCGACACGCCGAACTGCGCACCGAAGATCCGCCGCAGATGGCGCTCGGTCACGCCGACGCGCCGCGCGAGCGCGTCGACGGAATGCGCGTTCAGGAAACCGTCCTCGATCAGCGTCGCGGCCGCGTCGGCGAGATTGCCGGAGAGGTCGAGCAGCCCGTGGCCGGGCGCGAGCTCGGGGCGGCAGCGCATGCAGGGCCGGAACCCGGCTTTCTCGGCGGCCGCGGCGGTCGGGTAGTAGCTGCAGTTCTGCGCTTTCGGCGGCTTCACCGGGCAGACGGGGCGGCAATACACACCGGTCGTCGCCACGCCGACGAAGAACCAGCCGTCGAAGCGGCGGTTCCGCGAAAGCAGGGCGTCGTAGCAGGTGTCGGGATCGAGTCGCATGTGACGACTGTAAACCATCCCCACGATCGATTCTGGCTGAAATCGGACATGTGTATCGGCGGCCGCCCTCCCGCGCGCGTGTCGGGAAAATCAGGGGAAAAACGGTTAATGCCAATCTGCGGAACAGTCGTCTCTTTTGCCGCGATCAATTTGAGATGACTCATCGAAATCCCCGACTGACAGGGTGCCGGCAGACGTCCTATTCTTTGAAAAACGTTTTCCAGATGAGTTGGTGAAGGGGCCGATGCGTGAGCGCGGGCCGTCCACCCCGGCGCCGGTCGCCGGTCAACGAACACCGTGCGGCGCGACGGGCGCGACCGTGCATCGGAGACATTCATGCAATCTGCCGTCGCCGGCGCCGTGCGCGCAGCCGCCAGCCGCTACCGCTGGACCGTCTGTGCGCTGCTGTTTTTCGCGACCGTCATCAACTACATGGATCGGCAGATCCTCGGCCTGCTCGCGCCGATGCTCCAGCACGACATCGGCTGGAGCCAGGTGCAGTACGGCCGCATCGTGATGGCGTTTTCCGCGTTCTATGCGCTGGGCCTGCTCGGCTTCGGGCGCATCGTCGACTGGCTCGGCACGCGCGTGTCGTACGCGGTGGCGATGCTGGTGTGGAGCATTGCCGCGATGCTGCATGCAGCGGTCGGCTCGGTGACG
The DNA here is from genome assembly GCF_905339605.1 of Burkholderia sp. BCC1972. NCBI lineage: Bacteria > Pseudomonadati > Pseudomonadota > Betaproteobacteria > Burkholderiales > Burkholderiaceae > Burkholderia > Burkholderia sp. BCC1972. The sequence continues at coordinate 7,141 of NZ_CAJPGH010000007.1, forward strand.
GGCTTCGCGTTCGTGCGTGCGCTGCTCGGGATCGGCGAGGGCGGCAACTTCCCGGCCGCGATCAAGACGACGGCCGAATGGTTCCCGCGCCGCGAACGCGCGCTCGCCACCGGCATCTTCAACTCGGGCGCGAACATCGGCGCGGTGTTCGCCCCGGCGATCATCCCGGCGATCGCGGTGGCCTACGGCTGGCGCGCGGCGTTCGTGATCATCGGCGCGATCGGCCTCGTGTGGCTCGCGGTATGGCTCGTGCTCTATCGCCAGGCCGACACGCGCGCGCTCGCCGCGGAGTACGACGAGCCGCGCGACGAAGCCGAAGCGCTCGACGCGGCGAATGCGAATGCCGGCGCGCCGCGCTGGGGCGAACTGATTCGCAAGCGCGAGACGTGGGCGTTCCTGATCGGCAAGTTCCTGACCGATCCGGTGTGGTGGTTCTACCTGTTCTGGCTGCCGAAGTGGCTCAACGAATCGCGCGGGATGGACATGCAGCACATCGGCCTGCCGCTCGTCTGCATCTACGCGCTGACGACGGTCGGCAGCATCGGCGGCGGCTGGCTGTCGTCGATGCTGCTGCGCGCGGGCTGGAGCGTGAACGGCGCGCGCAAGACGGCGATGCTGATCTGCGCATGCTGCGTGCTGCCGATCGCGTTCGTGTCGCAGGTGCAGAGCCTGTGGGTCGCGGTACTGATCGTCGGCCTTGCCGCCGCCGCGCACCAGGGCTGGTCGGCGAACCTGTTCACGACGGCGTCCGACCTGTTCCCGCGCCGTGCGGTCGCGTCGGTGGTCGGCATCGGCGGGATGGCCGGCTCGATCGGCGGCGTGCTGTTCTCGGAAGTGATCGGCCAGGTGCTGCAGCGCACCGGCCACTACTGGGTGCTGTTCGCGATCGGCGCATCGGCCTACCTGATCGCGCTGGCCGTGATGCACGTGCTCACGCCGAAGATGAAGCCCGCGAAACTCGACGCGTGATCGCGTCCCGGCAAACGAACGCGCCGCCCTCGGGCGGCGCGTTTTTCTTTGGCGTGCGCGGCGTGCGCGTGGTCAGCCGGCCGACGCCGTCGACGCACGCATGATCAGCCGCGGCTCGAACGTCGAATAGCTCGCATCGGTGCGGCCCGCGAGCGCGTCGATCAGCTTCTGCATCGCGAGCTCGCCCATGTTCTCGCTCTGGATGTCGACGGTCGTCAGCGCGGGCGCCGCGTATTCGCCGTACGGCACGTTGTCGATGCCCGCGACCGATACGTCCTGCGGCAACCGGAAGCCGAGCGACGCGGCTTCCTTCATGAAGCCGAGCGCGATCAGGTCGTTGTAGCAGATCACCGCTTGCGGGCGCTGCGGCCCGAGCATCACGCGCGAACACGCACGCTCGCCGGCTTCGGCGGTCGGCGCGTGCGCGTCGTGCACGTCGAGCGTGAGCCCCGCTTCGGCGAGGCAGTCGCGCGCGCCCTGGATCCGCTCGTCGTTCACGCGCGCGGTGCCGAAGCCGAGATAGGCGATGCGCGTGTGGCCGAGATTGAGCAGGTGACGCGCGAGCATGTAGGTCGACAGCCGGTTGTCGATACCGACGCTCGGAATCGGCAGGCCGGGGCTGCGACGCAGCAGCACGAGCGGCTTGTTGAGGTCGAGCATCCAGCCGGCTTCGTCGTCGGGCATCCGCGTGCTGACGATCAGCCCGTCGACGCGCTGCGCGAGCGCTTCGATCAGCGAGCGTTCGCGCGCCTGGCTCTCTTCGGTATCGACGAGCAGCAGCGTGTAGTCATGCTCCAGTGCGACGCGGTTCGCGCCTTTCACCACGTTCGTGAAGTGCGGGTTGCTGATGTCGAGGATCACGAGGCCGATCGTGCGCGTGCGGCCGGTGATCATCGAGCGCGCGAGCGGGTTCGACCGGTAGCCGAGACGCTCGATCGATTCCTTGAGCCGCGCCTCGACGGTCGGCGAGAAGCGCTGCGTGCCGTTCACGTACTTCGATACCGTCGCGACCGACACGCCGGCTTCCGCGGCCACGTCGCGGATCGTCGGGGAAACTTTTTTCATTCGCAGGGTAACGTTTTCGTTCGAATACGCCGGATTGTGGCAGAAAAAGCCGGCCTGCGGCCGCCCGTCGATATCGGGAAAGTGCGGATGATTGCGAGCAGGTTCGACCATTGACGTTCAGCCGCGCCACCGCGTATAGTTGGAAAACGTTTTCCGATTTTGATCAGATTCAAGGAGATTCGATGAACGCCACCTCCACCGCCGCGCGCAAACCGTTCGGGCGCCTGCTGCTGACGGGCGCGGCCGGCAACCTTGGCCGCCAGTTGCGCGGCGCGCTCGCCGACTGGGCCGACATCGTGCGGGTCAGCGACATCGCCGCGCTGGACGACGCGGCCGCGCATGAGGAAATCCGCGTGGTCGACCTGGCCGATCGCCCGGCCGTGATGCAACTCGTCGAAGGCGTGGACGCGATCGTCCACCTCGGCGGCATTTCGGTCGACGCGCCGTTCGACGATCTGGTCGGCGCGAACATCACCGGCACGTACAACCTGTACGAAGCCGCGCGCAAGCACGGCGTGAAGCGTGTCGTGTTCGCGAGCTCGAACCATGCGATCGGTTTCCATCCGGTCACGGAAGTGCTCGACGCCGATTCGCCGCTGCGCCCCGACAGCCTGTACGGCGTGACGAAGTGCTTCGGCGAATCGCTGTCGCGCTATTACTTCGACCGCTTCGGGATCGAGACGGTGTGCCTGCGGATCGGCTCGTCGTTCGAAGTGCCGAAGAATCCGCGCATGCTCGTCACGTTCCTCAGCTATCGCGACTTCATCGAGCTCGTGCGCTGCTCGCTGCTGACGAACCGCGTGGGGCACGCGATCGTCTACGGCGCGTCGGACAACCCGGTGAAGTGGTGGGACAACACGAAGGCCGGCTTCCTCGGCTTCCGTCCGCGCGACAGCTCCGAGCAGTTCGCCGGGCTGTTCCCGGTGACGGCGCCGACCGCCGAGTACGACGATCCCGCGCAGCGGTTCCAGGGCGGCGGCTTCGTCGTCGGCGAGCCGATGGAGCGGAAGGCGTCGTAAGGCGTTGCCGGCATCGCCGGCGTCATGATTCAGCGCAGGATGTCGGTCGCCTTGTGCCGTTCGTCGACGCCGTCGATCAGGATCAGCGGGCCGCTCGCGTGTCGTGCGCGCAGCGGCTGGATCTGCCGGTACGCATCCGAGTCGTACCACGCGCGCGCCGTGTCGAGATCGGGAAACGCGATCGCGATCAGGTCGCCGCGCCACACGCCTTCGCGTACCTCAGGCCGTGCGCCGTGAATCACGAAATGGCCGTCATACGGCGCGAGCGTGCCGTCGATGCGTTCGAGGTATTCGACGATGTCGTCGCACAGGTCGACGTCGTGCAGGTGGGCGATGGCGTAGGCGGTCATGGCGGGCTCCCTGGCGTGATGCGGTTCGTGAGTCGTTGGAGCCATGATCGCGGCACGGGCGGCGTGCGTCGATTACCTTCGACGTAAGTAAATCCTCGCAGCTGCAGGAGCATCCCCGTCAATGCTTGCGGCAAGCCGGATCGTGTTCACGCCGCTCGGCGGAATCGCACCAATAACCCGGCCGCCACGCTTCGAACGAAACGGCCTTTGCCGCATTCGCATGCGTGACGCGCACCGGGTCGGCCTTCAGCGCATCGCCGTCCTGCTCGTAGTTGAATCGCCAGTTCCGGAACACTTCGCGATGGAACACCCACGTGTGGTGCGCATCGTCGTAGCGAAACGTCACGCGATCGCGCCAGTGGTTGTGCCCCGCGAATACGCCCTGTTCGACGGTGAACGTGCGAGGCTCGACCGTGAGCGCGTTCTCGGCGACGCCATCGAGATACGGGTCGCCCATGCCGCCTTCGTCGGCTTTCATGATCACGGTGTCGTTGCGGGCCGCGAGCCGGTAGCGTCCGTTCGCACCCTGCAGGAAGATCAGCAGCGGGCGCAGCGACGGCGTACGCATCGAATCGCCGGGCTGATGCGCGACAACGACGTAACCGTTGCGCGTGCCGTCGGTCAGGCGCCCCGATGCGGCATCCAGTGCTTCGTAACCGGCAGGCAGTTGCGCGACGATGTCGGCCGGCAGGTCGGAGGTGTCCGGGCAACGGATCGACGAATGCGTGTCGTCACATGTCGACGCGAAGGCACTGCCGATGCCGAGCGTCAGCAGTGCGGCGATGAAAAATCCTTTGATACCGGGGATCGTCATGCGGATACGGTCGTGAGGGTGCTCGGCGGAAGCCGGCGCGCATGCGCCGACGCGTTTCGCCGCAGCGCGGGTTGATCGATGGGTGACGCAGTGTAGTCGGTCACGCACGCTTGCGCGCCGGCCGCACCACGGGTGCGGACTCCAGCGGCTGGCTGGCCTGTTCGCAGAGCCGGTCGAGCATCCGCTGCGCGGCGCCCGCGCAATCCTCGCCCTCGGGCTTGTTCTCGATTTCGTCGATCAGCGTCTCGAGGTGTTGCCGGTTCTGCGCGAGCCGCTGTTCGAGCAGCGCGATCTCGTCGACCTTGTGCCGCAGCGCGACCAGCAGTTCGTCGCGCGGCCACGCGCCGAGGTCGGGCGGCAGCACCGCGCGGATTTCGTCGAGCGCGAAGCCCGCGCGCTGCGCGCGGTCGATGATCGCGAGCCGCGTCAACGCTTCCGACCCGTATTCCCGATAGCCATTCGCCTGGCGGCGGGCCGGCTCGAGCAGGCCGCTTGCTTCGTAGAAACGGATGCGCGACGCCGCGAGGCCGCTCGCCTTCGCCAGTTCGCCGATTTTCATTTTCGTGCTCCAAAAGGGCTTGACCTTAAAGTTGACTTTAAAGTTATCGTTGGGCATCGTCAATCGAGGGTGCCCTCCATGAACCTGTTTACACCGCTGTCACTGCCCAACGGGGCGGTGATTCCGAACCGTCTGGCCAAGGCTGCGATGGAAGAGAACATGGCCGATGCGGACCACGCGCCGTCCGACGCGTTGCTGCGCCTGTACCAGGCGTGGGCCGACGGCCAGGTCGGCCTGATCCTGACCGGCAACGTGATGGTGGACGGCCGCGCGATGACGGGGCCGAACGGCGTCGTGCTCGAAAGCGACGCGCATCTCGACCGCTTCCGCCGCTGGGCGCAGATCGCGCGCTCGGGCGGCGCGCACGTGTGGATGCAGATCAATCATCCGGGGCGCCAGATGCAGGCGGCGCTCGGCCAGACGACGCTCGCGCCGTCGGCCGTGCCGCTCGCGCTCGGCGCGTTGTCGAAGCAGTTCCCGGTGCCGAAGGAAATGACGGAAGCCGATATCCACGATGTGCAGCAGCGCTTCGTGCGCGCCGCGCAGCTCGCGGAGCAAAGCGGCTTCACCGGCGTGCAGGTGCACGCGGCGCACGGCTATCTGCTGAGCCAGTTCCTGTCGCCGCTGACGAATCGCCGGCAGGACCAGTGGGGCGGCAGCATCGAGAATCGTGCGCGCCTGCTGCTCGACATCGTGAAGGCCGTGCGCGCGACGGTGTCGCCGGATTTCGTCGTCGCCGTGAAGCTGAATTCGGCCGATTTCCAGCGCGGCGGTTTCAGCGCGGACGACGCGAAGCGCGTGGTCGAGCTGCTGAATCCGTTCGACGTCGATCTCGTCGAGCTGTCGGGCGGCAGCTATGAAGTGCCGGCGATGCAGGGCGAGGCACGCGACGGGCGCACGCTGGCGCGCGAAGCGTATTTCCTCGAATTCGCGCGTGACATCACGGCCGTCGCGCGGATGCCGCTGATGGTCACGGGCGGCATTCGCCGTCGTGCGGTGGCCGAGCAGGTGGTGAGCAGCGGCGTGGCGATGGTCGGCATCGCGACCGCGCTGTCGATCGACCCGAACCTGCCGCGCGACTGGCGCGCGGGCAAGGACAGCGCGCCGGTGCTGCAGCCGATCCGCTGGAAGAACAAGGCGCTGGGCGCGCTGGCCAACATGGCCGTCGTCAAGTTCCAGCTCACGCGGCTCAGCGAAGGGCGGCGCACGCACCCGCAGGTGTCGCCGCTGCGCGCGCTGGTGCGGCAGCAGCTGGCCGCGCAGTGCCAGACGCGGCGCTACCGGAAGTGGATGGCGGGGCGTGCGGCGGGCACGCGTGCGTGATCTGCGCGTGCGTGCCTGCGGCGGCGCGGCCGGCGACCGGCCGGCCGCACCGCCAGGCATGCGCCGTCAGAACCGGTAGTTCGCCAGCACCTCGAACCGCCGGTCGTTGCCGAGCAGGTACTGCGTCTCGTTGTAGTACGCGGACTGCACGTAGCGGCGGTTGAAGACGTTGTACGCACGTGCGGTGATCGTCGTGTCCTTGCGCGGCTTCCACGCGAGGCCGAGGTCGACGGTCGTGTACGACGGCATCACGAGCTGGTTCGCGGTATCGGCGAAGCGCTTGCCGACGTACTTGACGCCCGCGATGCCTGTCCAGTCCGGCGCGAAGCGCCAGCTCACCCACAGGTTCGCGAGCCGCTGCGGCACCGATACCGGCACGTTGCCCGCGCGCGATACCGTCGTGCCGCCGGACGACTGCTGGAAATCGTCGTATTTCGCGCGCAGGATCGACACGTTCGCGTCGACGCGCCAGTCCTTCGCGATCTCCGCGCCGACCGTCGCCTCGAGCCCGCGCGACGACTGCTGGCCGACCTGGATCGACTGGTTCGGGTTCACCGGATCGGCCGTCAGCAGGTTGCTCTTCACGATCCGGTACGCGGCGAGCGTCCATTCCGCCTTGCCATCGAGGAACGACTGCTTCACGCCGATCTCGATCTGCCTGCCGGTCGCGAGCGTGAAGTTCGCCTTCGACGCATTCAGCGACAGCAGCGAGCTGACCGGATCGGCCGCGACCGAATACTGGCCGTACACGGCGAGACCAGGCCGCACGTCGTACACGGTGCCGATGCGCCAGCCCGTGTTCGCGAACACCTTCGTGAATGCGCCGCCGTTCACGAGGTCGTCGCGGTTCACGCTCGCATGGTCGTAGCGCAACCCGCCGATCACCGACCAGCGCGGCGTGATCTCGAGCCGGTTCTCCGCGAACAGCGCGTACTGGTTCGACTGGCTGCGATACTTCGGAACGGTGCCGGCCGCGTTGATGAAACTGCCCGGGGCGAAGTCGAACGGATCGACCGTCGACGTGCCCGAATACGGCGAGTTGTTGTCGTGCTGGAACGTCGTATGGTTGAACTCGAAGCCGGTCGAGAACGTGTTGCGCATGCCGAGCAGCGCGCCGCTCACGGTGGCCGTCGTCACGTTGCCGTACTGCTGCTGGTCGTGGAAGATTTCCGTGTAGCTGCTGCGCCGGACCTGCGCGGTCGACGGCAGGTACGTGTAGTACTCCGCGTCCTTCCAGTGACGGTTGCTCTTCATCCGGTACAGCGTGGTCGTCACGTTCAGGCTGTCGCTCGGCTGCCAGTTCGCCGAGACGGTGGCCCAGCTGTCTCGGAACGCGATGTCGGCATCGCCGACGTTGTAGTTCTTCTTGTCGAGCGCGCGATCGCGCGCGCCGTTCACGAGCGGCACACCGAAATACTGCATCGGATGCATGAAGCCCTGCGCGTACGACGCCGTCACGTAAAGGTCGGGCGTCACGTCGTAGCGTAGCGCGCCGGAGACGGACAGGTTGCGCGAATCGCCGCGGTCGACCCAGTTCGACGAGCGGTTGCCGCTGATGTCGAAGCGGTACGACAGCTTGTCGTTGATCGCGCCGCCGCTGCCGAACGCGGCGCGCACCGTGCCCTCGGTGCCACCGCCGACCTGCAGCTCGTTGCGGATCGGCGTGCGCGTCGGCTTCTTCGGCACGATGTTGACGATGCCGCCGATCGCGCCTTCGCCGTAGATCACCGAAGCGGGGCCGCGCAGCACGTCGATATGGTCGACCGACCAGGTGTCGAACGGGAACGTGACGCCGATCGCACCGTACGGGCGCACGCCGTCATAGAGTTGCGTGACCGACGATGTGCCGACGAAGCCGCGTGCGGCGAGCTCCGAGTTGCCGTTGCCGGGGTGCGGCGACGCGCTGATGCCGGCGGCGCGGCTCACGGCGTCGATGATCGAACTGTCGCCGCGCGTGTCGAGCGTCGCGCGGTTGATCTGTTCGACGCTCGCGGGTGTTTCGAGCGACGACAGCCCGAGATGGCTGCCGGTGTCGAGCGGTTGCGAGAGCGCGGGCGCTTTCTGCGCATCGACGCGGATCGGGGCGAGCGTGGCGCCGGTGCGGTCGACACCGCTTTCCTGTGCCTGCCCGGCTGGTGAGAAGGCCGCGATAACTGCGGCGGGCAGAATCAATCTGAACTTCATTGTTCGGTTTCCTTCGAATCGGGGGAAGCGCTTGCGTCGATCAAGCCGCGGCGCGCGCCGCGCGGCCGAACAGCAGCCGGTCGAGCAACCAGACCGCGACGATCGTCGCGCCCATCAGCGGGAAGACGATGCCGAGCAGCACGAGCCCGGCGATCCAGCCGCGCATCGGCGGCGTGCCGCGTTCGCGCGACGGGGCGCCCAGCGTCCCGGCCGGGCGGCGCTTCCACCACATCACGGTGCCCGTGATGGCCATCGCGGCCAGCCCGAGCGACAACACCGCGCAAATGATCTGGTTTGCGAGTCCGAAGTAACGGCCCATGTGCAGCGACGTGCCGTACGACACGGCCTGCGATACCGCGCCGTAGTCGTCATAGCGGATGTCCTTCAATACGGCGCCGCTGTACTGGTTGAGGTAGATCGTGCGCTCCGCCTTCGGGTCGGCCGGGAAGTACGACGCAGTGAACACGCCGTCCGCGCCCGACGGCAGCGCGAGCGTGTAGCCGCTCGTCACGCCGAGCCCGGCGACGATCGCGATCGCGCGGGCCAGCGGCAGCGGTGCGGGCGTCGGCGCCGACGGCGAATGCGGCACGCGCACGTTGCCGACCGCCCACGGCGTTTGCGGCAACCGCAGGTCGTCCATCACCATCCCCGGCATCGAGTCGTCCGAATCGTGGTGATGGCCGGACGGTGCGGCGGCCTGCGCCGGTGCCGGCTCGGGCGTCGTTGCCGCGCCCGTTCGCGTCGAGCGCACCGGCGAGCCGCCCCACGCGCCTTCCGGTGCGCCGAGGTTCACGGTCGCCGCGAGCGCCTTGAAGTTCTTGCCCCACGAGCCCGACCACGGCAGCCCCGTCAGGATGAACGCGACCGTGCCGGCCGCGAGCCAGATGCCGGCCGTCGCATGGAGGCTTTTCCACAGCGGCCGGCCGCGCAGCGACAGGTCGGGACGCAGTGCGCGCCCGACGCGCGCTGCGCCGCGCGGCCACCACAGCGCGATGCCGGTGCCGATCATCACGAAGGTCCAGCAGGCGGCGAGTTCCATCAGCAATTCGCCGGTCTTGCCGAGCAGCAGCTTGCGATGCAGCATCCGGTCGACCTGCATGAAGCGGTTCTCGACGCTCAGCGTGCCGAGCACGCGGCCGTCGTACGGGTTCACGTACACGCTCTCGCGGCTGCCGTCACGCAGCCGGAAAACATACTCGGCGCTGCGGTCCGGCGCGGTGGAGACCTGCACGGAAGCCGGCGTCGCGCCGGCCGGCATCGCGGTGCGGGCGCGGGCGAGCAGCGTGTCGGCATCGAGCCGCGGCGTCGCGCGCGGTTCGACGATCAATCGGTGCGGATACAGCAACGGCTCGATCTGCGGCTGGAAGCAATAAAGCGTGCCCGTGATCGCGAGGATCACGAGGAACGGCATCACGAACAGGCCGGCATAGAAGTGCCAGCGCCAGAGCGTCCGGTAACCGGCGCTGGCGGAACGGGCGGGCGAGACGGCGCGATCGACGGTAGTCGACATGGTATGAACTCCTCGGTTCGTCGAGCGGCGGGACCGGCGTGGGCCGGCGGCCGTCAACGTGCGTCGCACCCGCGTGCGTGCATCGGCGAAACAGGCGGCGCGGCACGCTGCGCAAACGGTGCGCAGGGCGGCGTCGCCCGCGCGAAGCGGGCAGGCGGATGAACGCGTGAATCAGGTCGGGTGAAACGAACGGCGTGAACGCGCGTGCACGACGACGTGCATGCGCCACAGGGCGGAACGTTCAGCAGAACCGGGGAGGCGCGCGGGAGGGCGGGCGATCGTCGAATATCGATCGCACGAAGGGAGGACTGTCGAAATGAACGCGGAACCGTCGTGGCGCCGCTGCGGGAAACAGCAGTACCAGCAGCACGAACGACGCGAGCGCGGTAAACAGCGCGGCGCCGAATGCGCACAGGCTGTCGCCGTTGCCGGAGGACGCCGCCTTGTCGGTGTGCGCGTCATGCTTGAGCGCATCGACGAGCGCCAGCGCATCGTTGGCCGGCGTGATCGGCGCGCGCGCGTCGAAGCGGGCGGCCAGTGCGGCGCCCGTGACGATCAGCGGGCCGCGGCCCGAACACAGCACCACCGAGCCCGCATCCGGACCGTCCGGATCGAGCATCACGGCGCCCGACATCAGCGCGCGAGACAGCAGCGTCACGAGGAGGAATCCCCACAGCAACTGTCGCGCGACGCCTGGCCGAAGCAGGAAGCGGCGAAGTGCGTTCATGGCGCGCGATTGTACCTCCGTTTGCGCGGAGGAGCAGGCGGGCTGTGCGTGTGCGGGGCCTCCGGTCCGTTGCGCCGGCTCACACCGGATACGCATCGTCGACCTTCAGGTTCGCGAGCCGGAACAGCGTGCGCAGCGTCTGCGGATGAATGTCGCGGTGCGCGGCGAGCGACGTCAGCATGAAGTCGAGCACCTTCGCGTAGCGGAGCAGCACGAGGCAGCGCGCGAGATCGGGCGTGCGGCCGCGCATGTCTTCGGCGAGCGTGACCATTTGCGTCGACAGCGTGCGCGCCATCTCGAGTTCCATCTGCTGTTTTTCGGTCCAGTCGGGCAGCGGCTGTTCGAGCACCTTCGCGAGGAAGAGCTGGAACGACGAATCGGACGAGTTGGGCTGCGCATTCATGGAGAGCCTCGCTGCGTGTGCATGTCTTACGAGCGTATCCGTGGAGGCGCCCGAGGGTGAATTCATGTCCGCGCGGTACCGGCGCGGCTTCTGCCCGAACGGAATGCAGATTCCGTACCAGCGCCGCCGGACGATTGTTGAGGAATGTTGAGCCGCGATCCGGCTTCGGTCGGCGAGTCCCGTCGGGACTGGATTGCGCAGGCGATCGAGGAGGGTGTCTATGGGCGGGAGGCAGACGGTCTCGGATGCCGGGAGCGGCGCGACGACGCAAAATGCTTCACGGATGTAACGTAACGCGGGCATCAGGCGCGTCGCGCGTTTGTGCCGGCGAACGGCCGGCACGGCGCGTGCCGGGCGGGTCGGCCACGCCCGCCGTGCATTCGCCGACGGGAAACGGCTGCATGGAGCGCGCGCCGCCGCATCGCGCGAACCGGCGGCGAATGCGCCGGTTGTTTCAAAACAGAGACGGTCCGACGCGCGACGATCGGTTGCATGGCCACACAACTGGCCCAGCGAATTGCCGCGCAATTGTCCATGGGCAGACGGCGCGGGTTTGCCAACAATCTCCCGATCATCCCCGCGAGGTTCGCCATGAGCGTCCATGCCTTCTTCTCCGCCAACCTGCTGCTTGCCTATACCGCCTATTTCATCGGCACGGCCAGCCCCGGACCGAGCAATCTCGCGATCATGTCGGTCGCCGCGAACCAGGGCCGCAAGGCAGCGTTCGCGTTCGCGCTCGGCGTGATTTCAGGGTCGATGTTCTGGGCGACGATCGCGGCGCTCGGCATCTCGGCCGCGCTGCTCGCGTGGTCGAAGCTGCTGGTCGCGATCAAGGTCTTCGGCGGGCTGTACCTGCTGTGGCTCGCGTTCAAGTCGGGGCGCACGGCGCTGTCGGGCCCGCCGCCGGCAGCGGCGAACGCGGCGCGCGAGCAGCGGCTGTCGCGCTTCTACGTGCGCGGCGCGATGCTGCACCTGACCAATCCGAAGGCGATTCTCGTGTGGGTGTCGATCGTCGCGCTGTCGTCGAATGGCGCGGGCGGCGCGCACGGCGCCGTCGTGCCGGGCTGCCTCGCGATCGGCTGCCTGGTGTTCGGCGGCTATGCGCTGGTGTTCTCGATGGATGGGGCGCGCCGGCTGTACGTGCGCGGGCGGCGTGCGATGGAAGCGTGTCTGGCCGTGGTGTTCGGCGTGGCGGGCGTTCGGCTGCTGGTGACGAACGTCTAGCCGCGCGGTCGTTGCCGGGGCCTCCGCCGCATCCACGCACGGCGGAGGCCCTCGCATCAACCCGGCGTCAGAAAATGAAGCCCGTGTTGATGAACTTCGAGTGGTGATCCGACACGATCGAATCGAGCAACTGCTTGCTGCTGTCGGTCTGCTTCGCGGCGACCATCGAACGGATCGAGAACGCGCGCAGCGCGTCACTTACCGACAGCGTGCCTTCCGCCGAATCCTTGCGGCCCGCGAACGGGAACACGTCGGGCCCGCGCTGGCACTGGCAGTTGATGTTCACGCGGCACACCTGGTTCACGAGCGGATCGACGAGCGCGCCGATCTGCGCCGGATCGGAACCGAAGATGCTGACCTGCTGGCCGTGATCCGACGTCGTCACGTAGTCGAGCGCGGTGTCGACGTCGTCGAACGGCGCGACCGGAATGATCGGCCCGAACTGTTCCTCGCGGTACAGCTTCATCCCTTCCGACACCGGATACACGACGGCCGGGTAGAACAGCGTCTTGCTGAACTCGCCGCCCTGATGGTTGACGACCTGCGCGCCCTTGGCCTCGGCATCGTCGATCGCATCCGTCATGTAGGCCGTGCGATGCATGCCCGGCAGCGGCGTGATGCTGACGCCTTTCTCCCACGGCATGCCGATCTTCAGCTGTTCGAGCGCGGCGGTGAAGCGCTTCAGGAATTCGTCGACGATCGAGCGATGCACGAGCAGCATCTTCAGCGCGGTGCAGCGCTGGCCGTTGAACGACAGCGCGCCGAGCAGGCACTCCTTCACGGTGAGATCGAGATCGGCGTCGGGCAGCACGATCGCCGCGTTCTTCGCGTCGAGGCCGAGGATCGCGCGCAGCCGGTGCGACTTCGGGTGCTGCTTCTTCAGGTGATCGGCAACCTTGCTCGACCCGATCAGCGCGAGCACGTTGATCTTGCCCGACGCGAGCATGTGCGGCACGACCACCGCGCCCGGCGCGTAGATCGTGTTGATCACGCCCTTCGGGAACGCGTCGCGGAACGCTTCGAGCAGCGGCTCGAACAGCAGCGTGCCGTACTGCGGCGGCTTGAACACCACGGTGTTGCCCATCAGCAGCGCGGGGATCAGCGTCGCGAACGTTTCGTTCAGCGGATAGTTGTACGGGCCCATGCACAGCACGACGCCGAGCGGCGTGCGGCGGATCTGGCCGATCGTGCCTTCCGCGATCACGAAGCGCGAGTTCGCGTTGTCGAGCTCCTTCAGTGCGTCGATCGTCTGCGTCATGTACGTGACGGTGCGATCGAACTCCTTCTGCGAATCGGCGAGGCTCTTGCCGATCTCCCACATGATCAGGTTCACGACGAGTTCGCGCTGCGCGACCATTCGCTTGATGAAGTCCTGCATGCACGCGATGCGCTGCTCGACCTTCATCGTCGGCCACTCGCCGCGGCCGGCATCGTATGCGCGCACCGCGGCATCGAGCGCCGCGTCGCTTTCCGTTTCGCCCATCACCGGATAGCTGCCGATCTCGACCTGCTCGACGCTGCCGTCCGCCTGCCGCACGCACACGGGCGACAGCACGGTCTTGGTCGCACCGTCCCACGGTCGCAATTCGCCGTCGACGAGCGACACGCGCTGGTGGATCGGTGCAGTGAGCCGGAACTCGGCGGGGATGTCCTGAAAGGTGGGAAACAGCTGCTGCAGGGAGGCGGAATCGGGCATGACGGTCTCGTTTGACGGGGTGTCCTGGAAGGCGGGCGATGCGAATCCTGAGCTGAATGATCCTCGATCCTGAATCGGCATGATGACGCGCACACGGCGATGCGTCACGCGGGAACCTGGCCGAATCAATAAATGGAACCAGTTCCATTAAAAAGGAACGCCGTCACGAATGCAAGAATTGCCGAATCGCATCGCGCGACCAGTAAGCATTCAGAAAGATTGTTGCTGAATGACCGGTATAACGTGCCTGGTGCGCTCGCAAACGTTTCACTCTGACCGGATTGAGCGGATAATGGCGCAGCGCGGTGAAGAAAAAAATGAAGTGAGCCTGAGAGCAAACGTAGTGAAGAACGAAAGTAGGTCCGCCGCGATGCCGATGCGAGGTCGGCTGCCCGGAGCGCCGGGTCGGGGTTGCCCGGTCCGGCGCGCGCCGGACTTTTGAATGCCTTCCGCCTGCTTCACCGGATCCTTCGTGATCCTCTCCAGTTTCTCCATCGCTGTTTCCCGAATTCCGCCTTCCGCCCGATCGTTTCCGCATGACACGGTCAATCCGATTCTTTCGTTTTTATTACGTCTCGACCGATAAAATCTGAGAAACAGAAAGGTATTCGTCAGGAATGCAGAGCGCCAATCGATGTGCTCGTTGCGGGCAGGCGACAGGTTGAAAATTAACTAAAAACACGAATCATTCTCGTTTAATATTTCGCTCCGTTACGGGCCATGACCAATCGTCACGGCTCTCTCGTGCCGGTCGTGCCGGCCGGCATCCACCCGCGCCGGCCGTTCGCTGACCGGCATGCGCGTCGGGGCGATCCTCCGCGCGCCACCGCCTTCTTCACGGAAAGAGCGTCGTCAGTCGACTCGCCGCGTGACTCGCGTGTTGGCCGGACACGTTTCCGTTCGCCGTTTTTCTTCACCACCCCTACGTTCACGATGAAACTCAACAAGAGCGCCTGCCATGCGCTTCTGATCGCCACGTCGCTGGCCGGCGCCCGTACTGCGTTCGCCCAGGCGAGCGATGCCGCGGCAACCTTGCCCGCGATTTCCGTCAACGCGGCCGCCGAGCATGCGTCGTATGACGGCGGCCACTCGCGCGCGGCGACCAAGACCGACATGTCGCTGATGGACGTGCCGCAGACGGTGAACGTCGTTCCGCACGCAGTGATCGAGGACCAGAACGCGACGTCGATGCAGGACGCGCTGCGCAACGTGCCGGGCGTCGGCTTCTCGGTCGGCGACGGCCAGCGCGACCAGATCACGATCCGCGGCTTCAACAGCATCACGGACCAGTATGTCGACGGCATTCGCGACGACGCGCTGTACTACCGCGACCTGTCGAACGTCGATCGCGTCGAGGTGCTGAAGGGGCCGGCGGCCGTGCTGTACGGGCGCGGCTCGGCGGGCGGCATCGTGAATCGCGTACTGAAGCGGCCGCAGGCGAGCCCGGTGAACGACGTGGGCGTGACGCTCGGCACGCGCGGCGAGCGGCGCGGCGAATTCGACCTCGGCTGGAACGCGAACGACGCGGCGCGCTTCCGCATCACCGGCGCGGCCGAGAACTCGAACAGCTTCCGCGACCAGTTCCAGCTGAACCGCCAGGCGATCGCGCCGTCCGCGCAGTTCAAGCTCGACAGCAACACGGTGCTGAACGTCGAATTCGACTACCTGCACGACCGCCGCACGTCCGACCAGGGGATACCCGCGTATCTCGGCCGTCCGGTCGACGTGCCGATCAACACGTACTACGGGTCGGCCGACGGGGTGAACAGTTCGTACAACGACGTCTCCGCGAAAAGCGCGACGGTGTCGCTCGATCACCGCTTCAACGATTCGCTGTCGTTCCACGGTGCGATCCGCGCGTACGACTTCTCGCTCGAGCGGAAGAACTACGTGAACTACGAGCCGATCAAGACGGCCGCGCACCCGGTCGTCACGCTCGACCAGTCGACGCGGCAGCGCACCGATCACGGCATCGACGGGTTGTTCGAACTCACGCAGAAGACGTCGCTGTTCGGCATGCGGCACGAGCTGCTGTACGGGCTCGAACTGTCGCAGCAGCAGAAGTTCGACACGGTCTACAGCGTGACGAAGGTCGCGACCTACGATCTCTTCAATCCGCAGCCGGTCGTCCTGCCAGGCGTGCCGACCGGCTCGCGTGCGAAGACGAACGCGTCGACCGTGGTCGGGCTCGCGGGCGTCTACGCGCAGGACCTGATCTCGCTGACCGAACACTGGAAGGTGCTCGCCGGCCTGCGCTTCGACTACCTGAACCAGATCCGCCACGACTACACGTCGTCGAACGTCAATCTCGACCGCACCGACCATGCGTGGAGTCCGCGCGTCGGCCTGATCTACGAACCGCTCGACTGGCTGACGCTGTACGGATCGTTCAGCCAGTCGTTCTCGCCGCTGGCCGACACGCTGATCAGTTCCGGCGCATTCTCGAACGGCGCCGCGCTCGCGCCGCAGAAGACCACCGCGTATGAAGTCGGATCGCGCTTCGACCTCGGCGGCAAGGCGACGGCCAGCGTCGCGTTGTTCGACATGCGCCAGACCAACCAGCAGATCGGCGATCCGGCGAACCCCGGCTATGCGCTGCCGATCGGCACGCAGCACGTGCGCGGGATGGAGCTTGGCTTTACCGGCGAGATCGCGCCGAAGTGGTCGGTGTATGCGGGTTACGCGTACCTGAACGGCACGGTGGACGGTTCCGCGCAATCGACGGCGGCCGGTGTCGCGGTGTCGAGCAACACGCCGGGGCTGATGCCGCGTCACAGCGCGAACCTGTGGCTCAAGCGCGAGTTGCCGTATGGTTTCTACGCCGCGGCCGGCATGCAGTTCCAGTCGGCGCGCTACGCGTCGGCGAGCGATCTCGTCACGCTGCCGTCGTTCACGGTGTTCAACCTGGGCGCCGGGTATCGCAGCAAGAAGGTCGACGTGACGCTCACGCTCGACAACCTGTTCAATCGCCGCTACTTCATCGCCGCGCACGGCAATGCGGACCTCTACAACATGCCCGGCGATCCGCGCACGCTGACCGCCACGGTGAAGTGGCACATGTAACGCGCATCAAGCGTGTACTGCGCGACAATGGGGGTCATCGTCACGATGGCCCGCCTCTCAGTGCTCATGATTCGCCAAGCGCTTGATATATCGAACCTGACCTGCCGCGCCCGCATGCTGTGCGCCGCGTTGTTGCTGGCGTGCGGCCCGGTCGCGGCAGGTGCGCAGACGATCCCTGCCGATGCCGAGCCGGAATGCCATGCGGTGCATGTCGACCGGACGATCACGCTGTCGGGCCGCTACATGCTCGATTACGGCAGCGAATCGAGCGGACAGGACGTGTGGTTCGTCGAGGACGACACATCGGCGCGGCGCTTGCCCGACCCTTCGCAGCGCGCCGGTGTGATCCGGTTCATGAACCAGCGCGATGCACTGCGCTGGCTGCGGTTGCCCGCCGCGCAGCCCGACGGCATGTGCCGGTTCGAGGGGCGCGCGACGCTGGTGATTCGCGACCTGGACACGGTGTGCCCGGGGCTGGAGGAGCCCGATCACGCACAACTGGTGAAGGTCGTGAAGGCCAGCGTGCCGGTGCGGCACGCGTGCGGCGCGACCACGCCCTGACGCGCGCGACGGCGCCGTTACTCGACGTCTTCGTCGTCTTCCTCATCGGTGTCGTCCTCCGCGCGCTCCGGCGCCGCATACGCGCTCGCCTGTTCGAGCAGCCAGCCGCGGAACAGCTCCAGCGGCTTGCTGTGGCTGAGTTCCGTCGGATACACGAGGTAGTACGCGGAATCGCCGACCGTCGCCGCGTCGCACGGCACGATCAGGCCGAGCTGCTGCAGCTGTTCCTCGACGAAGAACTTCGGCACGAGCGCGATCCCGAGCCCCGCCGCGGCCGCGCTGATCAGCATCGTGTGCAGTTCGTAGCGCACACCCTGCATCGTGCGGATGTCCTCGACGCCGTGCGTCTCGAACCACTGCGCCCACGCGCCGGGGCGCGTCGTCGAGTGCAGCAGCGGATACGCGAGCAGATCCTCGACGCGCTCGACGGGCCCGTCGAGCAGCGCGGGCGAGCAGATCGGCACGACTTCCTCGCCGAACAGGTAGTCGGACGACGTACCGGGCCAGGTCGGCTTGCCGTAGTGGATCGCGGCCTCGAAGTGCGTGTCCTCGAACGAGAACAGGTCGGTGCGGCTGCCCATGTTCACGCGCACGTCGGGCGTGCGGTCGTAGAAGCTCTTGATGCGCGGGATCAGCCAGTGCGACGCGAAGGTCGGCAGCACCGCGAGCTCCAGATAGCCGCCGCCGCTGCCGTGCGCGATGATCGACAGCGTGTCGCGGTCGAGCGTTTCCAGCGCACGCCGCACCTGCGTGCCGTACAGCTTGCCGGCGCGCGTCAGCACGACGCGCTGCTTCACGCGGGCGAACAGCCGCACGCCGAGGCTTGATTCGAGCGTCGCGATCTGCCGCGATACCGCGCTTTCGGTCAGGAACAGCTCCTTGGCCGCGTGCGTGAAGCTCTCGTGGCGTGCGGCGGCTTCGAAGGCCACGAGCGCACCCATGTTGGGGATCTTGAATTTACGCATGATGTTCGATTCGTCTGACGATCAGGCCCGCACGGCACAAGGCGGAAGGCGGAGCAGGGGAGCGGCTAATAATTCCAAAAACTCATCACATGTCAATTTAATCTCGCTTTACGCCCGGCTGCAACCCTTTGAATAATGCTCCCCACGCAAGGTCAGGCGCCCGTGGGGCGGCCGGCCGACGAGTTGCCGGCACGTTTGCCGGCGGTCCCCCGAGACGAGAATCCTGATGCGCAATCCGAATATCGAGAGCTTGCTGACGAAGCTGCTGGGACAGGCGAAGACCGACGCCCTGTTCTCGACCCTGAACATGCCGGCCATCCTCGAAGAATGGGAAGACGGCGTCGTGACGCGTGCGGAAATCGCGCAGGCGATGAACATGGCGCTGTTCGAAGGGCTGCTCGAGCGCTCGGCGAACGGCCGCGCGTACACGGCCGAAGCGATCGAAAACGGCGGCTCGGTCTATTTCGACCACGGCGCGCTGCGCACGGTGCGCTGGCCGCACACGGGCGCGCTGCCGCCGGGCGAGGCCGCGTTCACGCGCATCCTGCGTCCGCTCGGCTTCCGGCTGAACGGCCGTTACCCGCTCGACAAGCTCGGCATGACGGGCCGCGCGTATGCGCATGAAGACGCACCGGACGAAATCGCGCAGTTCTTCGTCAGCGAACTGCATCCGGAACGTTTCTCGAAGGAATTCCAGCAGGCCGTGACGAACGTCGTCAGCTCGTCGCGCGATCCGCTGTCGCCGGCGGCCGTCGCGCTGCTGTGGGAAGTCGAGCGCGAAGGCTGGCTGCCGCTGGACGCCGCGCACGCGCTGCTGCCGGAAATCGTCGGCGCGTTCGCGCGCCAGCATGACCTGCCGAACGAACTCGACTACGAAACGCTGCTGATGGAATCGGCGGAAATGGCGTGGATCTCGACCGAAGGCAACGCGTTCAACCACGCGACCGACCGCGTCGCCGACGTGTTCAAGCTGTCCGACGACGAGAAGGCGAAGGGCCGCCCGATGAAGCCGGAAGTCGAGCGTTCGCGCTCGGGCCGCGTGTTCCAGACCGCGTATCGTGCCGACACCGTCGAGCGCGAGTTCCGCACGCGCGACGGCGGCACGGTGAAGCGCAACGTGCCGGGCTCGTTCTACGAGTTCATCACGCGCAAGCGCACGTTCGACCAGGCGGCGCGCCGCTGGGTGACCGACCTGCGTTTCGATGCGGGCAACGCGCAAGGCATCTTCAAGATGACGGCAAACGCGGCGAAGTAACGAGCCAAGGGCGGTGCGACGTGCACCGCTGAAGCAGGGCCGAACGGATCGGGCAGGGCGTGCATGCGTCCTGCCCGATTTGCGTTGGGTGGCCGCGATGCGGCGCAATGCGCGTGCGTTCGCGCGCAGCGGCGGTCCGCCGTGTCGCGGTCGATTGCGGAGTCGGGAAGATGAGGGTGAAGCGAAGGCGGCGGGCGCGTGCCGTGCGCGTCGCCGTCAGAAGACGTGCGTGATCAGATAGAACAGCACCAGCAGCCCGAACGGCACGCCGAGCAGCCAGGCGATCAGGTATTTGCCCATGTCGTGGTCCTGATGGCCGCGACGCCAGGAGCGCCGCGGCGGGTTGAGACGGCCGGTTGCGTTACAGCTCGCGATCGAATTCCTTCAACTGCTTCTCGGCTGCGTCGCGGGCGATCCCGTAACGCTCCTGGATCTTCCCGGCCAGATAGTCGCGATTGCCTTCGGCGACCGCGAGATCGTCGTCGGTCAGCTTGCCCCACTTGGCCTTCAGCTTGCCGGTGATCTGCTTCCACTGGCCCTTGATCTTGTCCTCGTTCATGGTTTGCTCCTTTCGTAAGGGGAGAAAAGCGCGGCGGTCGGCCGCGGGGTAGCTCAGGCCTTTGCCTTCAGGCCGGATGCGTCGACGTGCTTCACGCCCTTCACGGCGCGCGTCACGGCGATCGCCTTCTTTACAGCGATCTTCGTCGGCAGCACGCCCGTGAGCGTGACGACGCCGTCGACCGTCTTCACGCTGATGTCGACGCTCTTCACGCCTTCGGTGGTCGCGAGTTCACCCTTCACCTTGGTCGTGATCCAGGTGTCGGTGACGGGCTGGTTCGATTCGGCCGTCATGCCGCTGTCGGTCGACGAGGCCTGTGCGTGCGCGTTCGTGAGCGGTGCGGCGGAAAGCAGGAAGGCCGCGCTGACGGCGAGCAGCGTCGAAAGGTGCGAGGTCTTGTTCATTGGTGTTCTCCTTCGATTGGCGTGATGAATGGATCAATCGTCGAGCACGGATCGTGCCGCGCTACCGGGCGATCGGCGTGTCGTAGCCGGGTTCGCGCGGCGGCATGTCCGGGCGCGGCACGTCGGGTGGCAGCGGCACCGGCGGATCGGTGCCGGGCGGCGGCTCGGGCGGGTTGTCCGGGGCCGGCTCGGGCCGCGTCGGATCGGGTGTCTGATGCTGCTTCATCCGGTTGTCCTCCTCTGCGGTATGAAAGGGCAGCGCATGAGCGCCGATGCAGTACCAGCGTACCGACGCGAACGCGAGCGGACATCGCGCAAATTCACCGGATTGCCTAGTGCGTTTGCACGGGGACGGAACGGACGGGCGGGAACGGGAAATGCATCATGACCCGGGCAACGCGGGGCGACCGGCGCGCAGGCCGCGCTGCGCCGCTCGGCGGGGCACCGCACGATGCCGGCGCGGCATGCGAATGTACTATCGGGGGTAGTGCATCCGCGTCTGTCGCGCCCTTGCGTGGTACGCAATCATCGCGGCACGCACCGGCGGGGTCTTGCCGGTGCAACGGGCGATCGGCCGGCGGTCATGTTGACGACAGGGACAACGATTCGATGAACGAACAAGTAAACGAACAGGCGCTGAAGACGCATACCGACCGGCGCCAGCTGCATCAGATCATCGCGGGGCTCACCGAGGGCGTGATCCTGGTCGAGCCCGACCAGCGGATCGTCTGGGCGAACGAGGCCGCGCTCGCGATGCACGGCGTGACCGAGCTGGAGGCGCTCGGCGCGGACGTCACCGAATACCGCGAGCGCTTCCGGCTGCGCTACCGGAACAACCATCCGGTGCGCGACGGCCACTATCCGATGGATCGCGTGATCGCCGGCGAGGAGTTCAGCGACGTGACGGTCGAAGTCGAATCGGCCGCCGACGAAACCGTGAGCTGGGTTCACCGCATCCGCAGCCTCGTGCTGACGAACGCGGCCGGCGAACCCGATTGCCTCGCGCTCGTGCTGCACGACGCGACCGAATGGGCGAGCGCCGAGGAGCGCTTCGAGCGCACCTTCAACGCGAACCCGGCGCCGGCCGTGATCTGCCGGCTCGACGACTTGCGCTACGTGAAGGTCAACCAGGGCTTTCTCGACCTGACGGGCCATGCGCGCGACGACGTGCTCGGCCGCTCGGTGTACGAAATCGACGTGCTCGAACAGGCCGAGCGGCGCGACCTCGCGATCGAGCGGCTCGGCGAAGGCGCGACGATCCCGCAGATGGAAGCCGTGCTGAAAGTCGCGGACGGCAGCACGAAGGCCGTGGTCGTCGCCGGGCAGCCGATCGACATGAACGACGAGGCCTGCATGCTGTTCACGTTCATGGATCTCGAGCCGCGCAAGCAGGTCGAGCGCGCGCTGAAGCAAAGCGAGGAACGCTTCGCGACGGCCTTCCGGATGGCGCCGGTCGCGACCGCGATCGTCACGGCCGACCGCTTCGAACTGCTCGACGTGAACGGTGCGTTCGCCGCGATGACGGGCCATGCGCAGGACGACCTGCTCGGCAAGTCGGCGGACGAGATCGGGCTGTGGGCCGAGCACGGCGCGTGGCCGCGCATCGAAGGCCGGCTCGCACGCGACGGCAGCGTGCGCAACGCGGACGTGCAGATCCGCACGCGCGATGGCGACGTACGCGATTGCGTCGTGTCGGCCGACCCCGTCGCGATTCACGGCCGCGACTGCCTGCTCGTCGCGCTGCTCGACATCAGCGATCGCAAGCGTACCGAGATGGAACTCGTCTATGCGATCGAGACGGCGATGCAGGATGCGTCGTGGTTCAGCCGCACGCTGATCGAGAAGCTCGCGAACGTGCGGCGCGCGAATGCGCCGGACGCGGGCGCGCAGCTGTCGGACCTGACCGCGCGCGAGCGCGACGTGTTCGACCTGCTGTGCCACGGCCTCGCCGACAAGGAGATCGCGGGCCGCCTCGGCCTCGCGCCGAACACCGTGCGCAACCACGTCGCGACGATCTACGCGAAGCTCGACGTGCACAGCCGCGGCGAGGCGATCGTGTGGGCGCGCGAGCGCGGGATCGTCGGTGCGGCCGAGGTGAACGGTGCGCGCGGCGAGAAGGGCGCCGACAAGGGTGCCGACAAGGGCGGCGCGAAGGGCAAGGACTGACGCCGACGGTACGAATGCACCACGCACATTGGTGCATCCGCATCTACCGCCTGCGGCATTCGCTTGCGATCCTGTCCACTCGGCGGTGCGGCGCAGGCCGTCACATCGCCGGCTCTCCCCAACCATCGCAGGAGACGACCATGGACAGGAATCGCATCGAAGGCAAGCTCAAGCAGGTCAAGGGTTCGGTCAAGGAAGCGCTCGGCAAGGTGACGGGCGACCGCAAGGCGGAAGCGGAAGGCATCGCCGAACAGCAGGCCGGCAAGATCCAGGAAAAGGCCGGCGAGGCGGCCGATGCGGTGCGCAAGCACACGGGCACCGATCGGCATTGACCGACGACGCGGCGCCTGCGCGGGCGCATCGCGAAGGCCGGTCGGGCCGTCGGCGCAGCG
This sequence comes from Burkholderia sp. BCC1972, assembly GCF_905339605.1. NCBI lineage: Bacteria > Pseudomonadati > Pseudomonadota > Betaproteobacteria > Burkholderiales > Burkholderiaceae > Burkholderia > Burkholderia sp. BCC1972. The sequence goes on from NZ_CAJPGH010000007.1 coordinate 30,349, forward strand.
ATGATGCGCGATCGGCATGACCACGGCCGGCCTTTACCCACGGGCGCCGCCGCCGTTTCCCGTTCAAGCTTTCGACCCACGGCCCGCCGCTGGGCAGCCGTGGGTCGCCCGCGAACACGGAACTTGATGATAAATCCTCACAACATAGTTCCGATATTTCGTTTGCTGCACGGGTATTGGCTACTCACAATCCATTCACCTCTTTCGCGATGAAAGGTTCTTCGGAGACGGAATCGCGGTGATCGGCCGGCCGGTCGGGCGCATCGAATGGCGCCCCCGGCCGCGCAAGACGTCACCGGCGCGCAAGAGGTCGCCGACGCGCGGCAGGCGCGCGTCGCACCCCGACCCACATAAGAAGGATTGCCATGACGTTCCGCATTCGTTCGCTTTCCGGCGTCGCATTGACTGCCGCGCTCCTCGCAATCCACACGGGCCCGGCCCATGCGCAGGAAACGGTCGTGAAGGTCGGCGTGGCCGGCCCGCTGACGGGCGGCGGCGCCGCATACGGCAAGGACATCGAGAACGGCGTACGCATGGCGGTCGACGAAGCGAATGCCGCGCACACGATGGTCGGCGGCAAGCCGGTGAAGTTCGTGATCGCGTCGCAGGACGACCAGAGCGATCCGCGCACCGGCGTGCAGGCCGCGCAGCAGCTCGCCGATGCGCAGGTCGCCGTCGTGATCGGCCATTTCAATTCGGGCACGACGCTGCCCGCGTCGAAGATCTACGCGAAGGCCGGCATTCCGATGATCACGCCGTCGGCGACGAATCCCGACATCACGCGCGCCGGGCTCGGCACCGTGTACCGCGTGATCGCGACCGACACGCAGAACGCGGGCAACGCCGGTACGTACGCCGCGAGCGTGACGAAGGCGAAGCGCATCGCGATCATCGACGACCGCACCGCGTTCGGCCAGGGCGAAGCCGACGAATTCGAGCAGGCCGTGAAGGCGAACGGCGGCACGATCGTCGCGCGCGAATTCACGAACGACAAGGCCGTCGATTTCAGCGCGCAGCTCACGAAGATCAAGAGCACCAACGCCGATCTCGTGTTCTTCGGCGGCCTCGACGCGCAGGCCGCGATGCTCGTGAAGCGCATGCGCCAGCTCGGCATCCGCGCGCAGTTCCTGGCAGGCGGCGGCGTGATGAACGCGAACTTCATCAAGCTCGCCGGCAATGCGGCGGAAGGCGCGTCGGTATGGGAATACGGGCAGCCGCTGTCGCGTCTCGCGAAAGGCAAGCAGTTCGAAACGAAATTCAAGCAGAAGTACGGCGTCGACATGCTCGCGTACGCGCCGTTCGCGTACGACGCGACATGGATCGCGATCAACGCGATGCAGAAGGCGAATTCGACGAAGCCGGCCGATTTCAACGGCGCGCTGAAGGGCACGCGCTACGACGGCATCACGGGCACGATCGCGTTCACGAACACGGGCGACCTGAAGAACCCGAGCTCGACGCTGTATGAAGTGAAGAACGCTGCATGGCAGCCCGTCACGACGAAGTCGGCGGACTGAACGCAACACGCGCGAGCGGACTTTCGCGGCGATGCCGGACGTGCTGAAATAGCCGAAGCGGTCGCCGGGGAAGCCTGCCCGCGCAATGCCGCGCACGACGCGGCGCGAACAACCCACGGGCGCGGTCGGCAGGCCGCGCCTTTCATGTGCAACCGGAGTCAGTCGTGAGTTCTCAAGTCGTCATCGTCGGCGGTGGTGTGATCGGCAGCTCGATCGCTTATTTCCTGCGCGCCACCGATCCCACGGTCGCCGTGACCGTCATCGAACGCGACCCCACCTATGCGCGCTCGTCGTCGGCGCTGTCGGCCGCGTCGATTCGCCAGCAGTTCTCGACGCCGCTGTCGATCGAGATGTCGCTGTTCGGCATCGACTTCCTGCGCACGATCGGCGAGCGGCTCGAAGTGGACGGCAACCGGCCGTCGATCGACCTGCACGAAGGCGGTTACCTGTTCCTCGCGACGCCGGCCGGCGATGCGACGCTGCGCGAGAATCATGCATTGCAGACGAGCCTCGGCGCCGATATCCGGCTGATGGACGCCGATGCGCTGCGCGCGAAGTTTCCGTGGCTGAACGTCGACGATCTCGTGTCGGGCGCGTACGGCGTGAGCGGTGAAGGCTGGTTCGACGGCTATGGGCTCGTGCAGGCGCTGCGCAAGAAGGCGCAGGCGCTCGGCGCGCGCTACGTGCCGGCCGACGTGAAGGACGTGGTGCGCGACGGCCGCAAGATCACGCATGTCGTGACGGGCGACGGCGAGCGTCATGCATGCGACACGCTCGTCAACGCGGCCGGCGCGTGGACGCGCACGCTGTCGTCGATGATGGGCATCGACATCCCCGTGTTTGCGCGGCGCCGCAGCATCTTCAACGTGTCGTCGCCGGCGAAGCTCACCGACTGCCCGCTGCTGATCGATCCGACCGGCGTGTATTTCCGGCCGGAAGGGCGCACGTATATCTGCGGCACGTCGCCGAGCCCCGATCGAGACCCGGACGACCTGCCGCTCGACGAAGTCGACCACGACCTGTTCGACGAGGTGATCTGGCCGACACTCGCGAATCGCGTGCCGGAATTCGAGGCGCTGCGTGTCGAGAATTGCTGGTCCGGGTACTACGAGTACAACGTGTTCGATCACAACGCGATCATCGGCTATCACCCGGAACTCGACAACGTCGTGTTCGCGAACGGCTACAGCGGCCACGGGCTGCAGCAAGGGCCGGCGACCGGGCGCGGCGTCAGCGAACTCATCCTGGGCGGGCGTTATGACACGCTCGACCTGTCGTCGCTCGGCTGGGCGCGTGTGCTGGAAAACCGGCCGATCGTCGAAAAGAACGTCGTGTAGCGCGGCGTAACCGCCCGGAAGCGAGATGGGCGGGATTCTCCTTGTGTCTCAAACCCGTTGGCCCGACGCTTGTCGGGCCTTTTTTCGTTTCGCGGGCTAACCGACGCCGTAGACGGCATCGCGCAGGTCGAGCGTGTACTGGCCGTTCATTCCTTCGTAGAGCGTATTCGACAGCGACACGACGGTCAGCCCGCGCGCGCGATCGACGAACCACGAGTGCCCGTATACGCCACCCCAGCGCCACGTGCCGACGGACTCCGGCGACGCAGCCGCCTGCGGGTCGCGCAACACCGAGAACCCGATTCCGAAGCCCGCGCCGGGCAGGTCCGCCAATTCGAAGTCGCCCGTCTGCACGCGGCCCATCTCGTCGACCAGGTCGGGCGGCAGGATGGCGCCGCCGCCTGCGCGCAGCGTGTCCAGCACCGTCAGCACGTCGCCGGCCGTGCCGACCATTCCGGCACCGCCCGATGCGAACGCCTGCGCATCGAGCGCGCGCGACGGCGAGTACGTGACGCCGACGAACCCTTCGTCGATGGGCACGGTTTCGTTCTCGGCGAGCCGGTGCGGCTGCGGCGTGTCGTTGACGTAGGGCGTAGCGAGCCGCGCGGGATCGCGTGCGACGAAAGCCGTGTCGCGCGCACCGAGCGGGCGGAGCACGAGCGCATCGATCGCGTCGGCGAGCGGCACGCCGCAGACAGCTTCGATCAGCGCGCCGATGACGTCGATCGACAGCGAGTAGTTCCAGTTGGTGCCGGGCGCGAACAGCAGCGGCACGTTCGCGATCCGGCGCAGATTTTCCGCGAGCGTGATCGATGCGCCATCCAGCCCGTCGGACACGCCCGCTCGCGCATAGGGGCCGTTCGAATCGGTCTCGTTGAAGCGATAGTCGAGGCCGGCGGTATGCACCAGCAACTGGCGCACCGTAATCACCGGCACACGGCCGTCGGGCAGCGCAGGACGGAACTCGGGCAGCCAGCGCGTGACGTCGTCGTCGAGCGACAGCTTGTGTTGCGCGACGAGCACCATCGCGGCGGCCGAGACGATCGGCTTCGTCACCGACGCGAGGCGGAACAGCGTGTCCTCGCGCATCGGCGTGCGCGATTCGCGGTCCGCGAATCCGGCCGCGCGACGGTAGACGAGCTCGCCGTGGCGTGCGACGAGGACCACCGCGCCGACGAGGCGCTGCGTGTCGAGCTGGCGGGACAGGACCGCATCGATGCGCTCGGCGAGCGCGGGATCGGTGGACGGCTGCAGTGACGAAGCTGAAGAGGCGGTCATCGAGGATTCCGTCGTGAGGAGCCTGATCGACATGTTATGGGCTGTCCGCCGCACGCGTCGTTAACCCTTACTCGGAACAGGGCTACGTGCGCTGCACGGGGCGGCGTTGGTGCGCATCGAACCGGACGGCGGACAAAATATGTCCCAATCGGCCGGCGGCGTTCGTTAGAATCTGCTTTCGTCGAAGAGTGACGCATTTGCATTGGTGCAGAGCAGTATCGAGTCGCAGGCGCTGCGCGCCCTGATTCCATCGTTCATTTTTCACCGGAGGCGAGCATGCCAGGTTTACTTCCCGATGTTGACCGCGAGGGCCTCCTCGAATATTCGGTGGTGTACACCGATCGCTCGGTCAACCACATGTCGCAGCGCTTCCAGGGCGTCATGCGCGACATTTCCGCCACGCTGAAAAAAGTCTACAACGCGAAGTCGGTCGCGATCGTCCCGGGCAGCGGGACGTTCGGAATGGAAGCCGTGGCGCGCCAGTTCGCGACGAACAAGAAGTGCCTCGTGATCCGCAACGGCTGGTTCAGCTTCCGCTGGTCGCAGATTTTCGACATGGGCAGCATTCCGTCCGAAACGACGGTGCTGAAGGCGCGTCCGGTCGAAGCGGGGCGGCAGGCCGCGTATGCGCCGGCGCCGATCGACGAAGTGGTCGCCGCGATCAGGGAGAACAAGCCCGACCTGGTGTTTGCGCCGCATGTCGAAACGGCTTCGGGGATGATGCTGCCCGACGGGTATCTGCGTGCAGTGGCCGATGCCGTGCATGCAGTCGGCGGGATGTTCGTGCTGGACTGCATCGCGTCGGGCACCGTCTGGGTCGACATGCAGGCCAGCGGCGTCGATATCCTGATCAGCGCGCCGCAGAAAGGGTGGAGTGCGTCGCCGTGTTGTGCGATGGTGATGTTGAGCCCGCTTGCGCGCGAACGCATCGATTCGACGACCAGCACCAGCTTCGCATGCGATCTGCGCAAGTGGTTGCAGATCATGGAAGCCTACGAGGGCGGCGGGTTCGCGTATCACGCGACGATGCCGACCGACAGCCTCACGACGCTGCGCGACGTGATGAAGGAAACCGAGGCTTATGGTTTCGACAAGGTGAAGGCCGAGCAGCTCGAGCTTGGCGGGCGCATTCGTGCACTGCTGGCCGAGAAGGGGTTCAGGAGCGTGGCGGCGGCAGGGTTCGAGGCGCCGGGTGTCGTGGTCAGCTATACGGACGATGACGGGATCCGAACCGGGAAGAAGTTCGCGGATGTCGGCTTGCAGATCGCGGCCGGCGTGCCGCTGCAATGCGACGAGCCGGAGGACTTCAAGACTTTCCGGCTCGGGTTGTTCGGCCTCGACAAGCTGCATGATGTCGATGGCGCGGTCAAGCGGTTCTCGGATGCGTTGAATCGGATTCTTTGAGGCGGTTTGGCGGAGTGGGTGCGCGCCGGATCGTTGCCGGGACGGTGCGCGTTGTGACGCATTGTTCTTGTGGCCATCGCTCATTTCAACGAGTGGTGGCCTTTGTACTTGATGGCCGAAGCGTGGGCGCGAAAAATCGCGGAATTCATCGACATGCTGATTCGTGGCGAAACGATCCATCCATGAATCTTGCGCCTCTGACGGAGCGTTTGCCAAACGGGGCATATCACCCGTAACGGCCGCTTGCCACGCGAGCCAACGAATGGAAGCCTTATCGCGTCAGGCAGTACAAAACATCAGGGCAACCTTCCTCGTTTCTGCTCCCGTCGCTGTATGCAATGGCAACGAACCCGTGTTGCTCATAAAACGCAGCGGCATCGCGGTTCATCTGGAACGTATAGAGCTGGAGCTTGCCATTGGCCTGCGACTTCACCGACTCCAGCAGGGCAGTGCCAATTCCTTGCCGCTTGAACTCAGGGCACACATACAACTGTTCGAGCCATGTCACGCCGTCAGTGACAGCGTGGGCGGCGATGCCGACTATGCGATCGTCGTTCACGGCGACGGTAACGTTGCCCGACGGGACGAGCACGTCGGTAACCCAATCCCGGACGGCCGCATCAGCGTGCACGAGTGGCGCATACGATGCCAGCGTTTTGCGCGACCGCAGATAGACGTCGGCCACCTCTGAAGCATCGGCAGTGGTCGCTCGACGCAAGATCAAGGGCATGTATCGTTCACTCCGAAATCGTCGAAAGGTGCACAACGATAGCAGCACGAAATCGAACGTCCAAGATCGCGCGGAAGGCCGGTGGAGCGGCGAGTTCGGAAAGTCTGCGCAACGTATCGAGTTTGTGGCACGAAGAATCGGCGGTGAGCTTCCACAAACGATTCGCGGCTTCGTCCCGCCATTCCCGTATCATCTGTCCGATTCGCCGGGATCGCATCACCTGACCATCCCGCACAAGTGAAAGGACGAGCGATGACAGGGGAAGGGAACGGCCACGGTGGCGCGATCGAGCGCAACGTGACAGCCAACCCGAAGCGTGCCGGCATCGTATCCGTTCAAAAGAGCACCGACCCGCGCGATTACCAGAACTCACCGGGTATCGCAGCGGTCATGCCGAAAGCATTTCCCGACGGTTGCGTCGTCGCAGAGCATCAGCATCCGCGCGCACAACTCGTCTACACGACGACGGGCATAGCCGAAGTCTTCGCCTCCCAGTCGCTCTGGTTGATCCCGCCTCATCGCGCGCTGTGGATCCCGCCGGACCTTCCGCATGCGATGCGCGCACACGGCCTCCTCGAAATGAGAACCGCGTACGTCGACCCGTACGCGTACCCGTCGGCCTATCCGAATCAACCAAGACTGATAGAGGTGTCGCCGCTGCTGCGTGAACTGATTGTGCGCGCATCGTCCCTGCCGATCGACGCGAGTCCCGCCGGACGCGACGCTCTCGTCATCCAGCTCATGCTCGCTGAAATCGAGTGGTCGCCCGAGCAGCCATTAAGGCTTCCGTCGGGCCAGGATCGGCGCCTTGCCCGCGTTTGCGATGCGATTCTGTCGGATCCGGCCGATCAACGCACGCTGACGGAATGGGCCGGTGAAGTCGGTGCGTCCAGTCGAACGTTGGCCCGGCTGTTCACCGCCGAAACCGGCTTGTCGTTCAGCCAGTGGCGACAGCAGGCGCGGATTTCAGCCGCACGCCCGTTGCTGGCATCGGGATGTTCCGTGATCGCCGTCGCGGCCGAACTGGGTTACGAAACGACGAGCGCATTCTCGACCGTGTTTCGCCGCTTCACCGGCATGACGCCGAGCGCTTACGCGAAACTGTCCGATTTCGCGTAGCAAACGTCTTACCGCAACACGCGGGATTTGGCGTGCGGGCCTATCGTGTCGGTCATCGAACCCACCGACCGAATGAGGCAAGCCGACATGACGCGCCACGACATCGAATTTTCGTCCGAATCCACGACGCTGCAGGGCTGGTTCTACGAACCGGCGCAGCGCACCGCCAACGGGAAGGCCCATCCCGCCATCGTGATGGCGCACGGCTTCTCGGCCGTGAAGGAGCAGTATCTGGACCGCTACGCCGAGGTGTTCGCCGCCAGCGGCTTTGCCGTGCTGCTCTACGATCACAAGAACTTCGGTGCGAGCGACGGGCTGCCCCGTCAGGAAATCGATCCCGTGCAACAGAAGCGCGGCTATCGCGACGCGATCAGCTATCTGCTGACGCGCGCAGAGGTCGACGCCGAACGCATCGGTATCTGGGGCACCAGCTACAGCGGCGGCCACGTGCTCGAAGTCGCCGCGATCGACCGGCGCGTCAAATGCGTGGTGTCGCAGGTGCCGACGATCAGCGGGTATCAGTCGGGCTTGCGCCGCACGCGTTCCGATCTCGTACCGGCAATGCTGGCGCGCTTCGATGAAGATCGCAGGCAGCGCTTCGCGGGCGGCGCGCCTGCCATGATGCCGGCCGTCAGTGCCGACCCGTCGGCTGCTTGTGCGATGGCCGGCGCGGATGCGTACCGGTTCTTCACCGAATCGGCCGCGCAGTTCGCGCCGCGCTGGCGAAATGAAGTGACGTTACGCAGTGCAGAGATGTCCCGCGAGAACGAACCGGGCCAGTACGTCGACCGCATCTCGCCGACGCCACTGCTGATGATCGTCGCCGACCAGGACGTGCTGACGCCGACCGACCTTTGCCTCAAGGCGTGGGAAAACGCGCTGGAACCGAAGCGGTTGCTGCAGATCAAGGGCGGTCATTTCACGCCGTATATCGAGCACTTCGACGCAACCAGTCGGGCGGCCGTGGAATGGTTCACGCAGCATCTGGGTGGCGCGTGCTGACTTGAGCCCGCGCGCGTCCGACTTGCGCCACCGCTGGTGCTATGCGTGTCGCTTCGGGTTCCATGCCTTGTGGACGAACTCGAGGCGATTGCCGTCGAAGTCGGCGACGTTCGCTGCGTAGTAGCCGCGAGCGAAGTAGGTGCGATCCGCTGGTTTCCCCTCGTCGATGCCGCCGGCCTGGATCGCTGCTGCGTAGGCGGCATCGACCAGTTCGTTGGAATCGCAGACGATCCCGAGGTACAGCCCCGTCTCGCCGGGTTTGCGTTGGCGCAGCCAGATACTTGATCCGACCGCGTTGCCCTTGCCGTACACGTCGTCGCCGATGCCATAGAGATCGGGGACACCCTCGGGGCCCGACGCGGAGTCGTAGTTGCCGAAGATGCGCCAGCCGAGCGGTTTCAACGCTTCGGCGTAGAAGGCCAGCGACTTGTCGATGTCGGTGACGGAGAGGTAGACGTGGTCGATCATTGGGCCGCCTTCTTCGATGTGGGTGAGGAGGGTTGGAGCATCATGCCATCGGACGATAGCAAACCCGGCAATGCGGTGCACGGCGTCGACGATGCCAGCCGTTGCTTCGTCATATGAAGTAATAGCTGTAATCCCGTATGAAATTTACTCTCCGATGGATCGGGCTAGACTGGTGTCGCCTTGTCCCCCCCAAGGTGTTTGGTGACTTCCGCTCGGCCCGCGCTTTCCGGCGCGGGCCAATTTTTTCGAGCGGGTGCTGGCGGCGATCGAATGATCGCGAGCCGGATGCGCGTCGCAGGAAGCCCGGCGTGGCAGTGCTCACTGGCATTTCGAATCCTTTCAGATAAGCAAGCTGACAGACATGCGATCGTCAGGTATCCAACGGATCTCGACAATGTCACGTAGCGCGACGTGACGGCCCGGTATGGGGTGAGCGGGTGAGAGAAGAGGTGTACTGCCGCCGGCAGGGTATGGCACCATCGCGGTGGTCTCGACATTACACCCGGGTGCAGGCCAGCCCATCTATCCGAGGGGATATCATGTTTGACCACGTCAAATTCGGTGTCAGCGACTTTGCCGCCAGCAAGGCGTTTTTCCTCAAGGCGCTTGCGCCGATCGGTGCCGTGACGGTGGGCGAGGGCGAGCCTTCCTACGGCATCGAGATCAGTACGCCCGCCAAGGCTTCGCTGTGCCTGTTCCAGTCGGACGAGAAACCGGCGCATCTCCACATCGCGTTCGTGGCCGACAATCGGCAGCAAGTCGATGCGTTCTACCGCGCGGCGCTGGAGGCGGGCGGGAAGGACAACGGCGCGCCCGGGGTGCGGCCGCATTATCACGCGAACTACTACGCGGCGTTCGTCATCGGGCCGGATGGGCACAATATCGAGGTGGTGTGTCATCAGGTGGTGGGGTGACGCACCAAACACACAAGAGAGCGTGTCGCGATGAGCGAAATGACCATCGAATGGCCTTTCTACATGGTGGTGCTTGCCGCGGGTGTTGAATACTGGCCAGTGACGCTTTGTGTCGGCGTGGCTGGATTGTATTTCGGGTCGGCTCGCCTGCGCAGTGTCCGGCGAGTTGTTTGCCTGGTCATTGCGCTTTTGTTCATCCTCGTTGCTGGCGCCGGGATTTACTTATCCCTCGGTTAGGGGGCCGCGAGTCACGCTTGCACTCGGAATCGAGTCTGCGCCTGACTGACTCGACAGCGCATTTCGAATCGGAACACTTGGTCTTGCGAAAATACCTGCTGCTTTGGATTCTGGTGATGCACACGGTTGATGCGTCTGCGCAGTTTCCCTTTGCTCAACGCCCCTTCTTCGGCGAGCCACCATTTCGTTTTGGTCTTGGGATGATTTTCAGTTTTCCGGCTCCATCCCCCGACGAATCGCCCGAGGCCGCCTACGAATATTGCACGCAGGCGGCGGTATCCGCGTTGATTCGCTTTGACGATTTCCTCGTTGCGAGTACGTCGTCGGTCCTGCCCAGTTCGCCGATCGCACCGCAGCAATTACCGAGGGCCTTTCCGGTGTTTCCTGTTCTGAAACACTCGCCGTCGACATACGAGCTGGATCGCAACCAGTGTATTCGGGGATATGACAGATTGCGAGCGGTGAGGATCGGCATGCCGACGATCGAACATCTCTATGCGGGCTTGTCGACATGCGAGCAAATCTACGGTCGCGATCAGATCGCTGATCATGCGCTGTGCGTTGTCACGATCGCGGAGCATCAAGGGCGGTGAGTCTTGTTGTTGCGAATGATCGGACGCTTCAGCTTCGGACGATCTTTCGAATCGGACAGCGGGTACGCTACACTCAGCCGAAACACACAGAAGAGTGATGTCGGCATGCGGTGCAGACAATAGAAGCACATCCCGGGGCGGGGGCCGTCGGCCTCCCGAAAACACAATGCCAATCAGCAAACTGAAGGCCATGCCGGCGTTTCACGCGGACGCGCCGCCGCAGATCCGTCATGCCGTCGCGCTTTTCGCGATTGTCTGGCTCATCGAGGTCGCGTTTACAGTCTGGCTTCAGATTCAGATAGTGGGTTACAGCCAAATTGGCGAAGTGTCCGCGGAAAAGGCGACGCTTATGCGTCACGGGAGTGCGTTTCTCGCCGTGGTCCAGGCCTTCTGGCTTTTCCTGAACGCCATCCTGATCATCGGCCTTTGCCAACGACAAAAGCTGGCGCGAACGCTGGAGCTGATGCTCACGATTGTCACGACGCTGGCCTTCATCGTGGTGAAGTTCCCGTTCAGGGTGAACCTGATCGAAGTGTCATTTTTCGCTAATGCGATTGCGACCGTGCTGATTTATACGGGCCCGTGTTCGCGATGGTTCCAGGGTACGACTTCTTAAGATCGTCACGTTTGCTATTGCGAATGCTGGGCTGGCGAGATGAAGGCTGTGGTGCCACACCGCGACGACTCAACGGAAAGACAAGCGATGAATTCGAAAAGCATCCGCAGAGCGACAGCAGACGACGTACCGGCGCTTACGCAGATCCGGAACGATGCACATGCAAAGAAAGTCGCGCATGGCGATTATGTGTGGGGCAAGGAGGGCGACGGTTTCTCCGAGCGGTGGGTACGAAACAACGTCGCCGAGAAAGCAGTGTATGTCGTCGAACAGGATGGCACGTTGGTCGGGACGTTCTCGCTCAGTTTCGGCGATGACCAGCACTGGGGGCCTCAAGAACCGGTCGCCGGTTACGTGCACGGGCTATGTGTACGGCAAGGTTTCAACGGGAACGGCATTGGCCGCTTCGTGCTTGACTGGTGCGCTCACGAGGTGAGCGCCTTGAACCGGCGTTTCGTTCGTCTCGACTGTGCAGCGGAAAACACAAAGCTTTGCGCCTATTACGAATCGCTTGGCTTTGTCCGCGTCGGGTTGAAGTCGGACGGCCGTGACTGGTCGTTGTACGAGAAGCCGGCGGATCAACTGTCGACTGGATCACTGACGGGTTTCTCGCAGGCGTCTCGTCAAACGAAGTGAAACCGGCAATGATTTTCGGCACAAGCTTGCCGAATCGTCGACAATCCGCGTCATTCAAAAAATCAAAGAGAGGGTGGTGTATGCGCAGGACCGGTAAGACGCTCGTGGTGATCTTGAGCTTTGCAGTCGTCGGCATCGCCGACGTCCAGGCAGCCCCCAGCGAATCCGCATTCCCGCGCTTCACGCAGACGGAAGGCAAGCTCGACAGCGATGGTCTCCCGCTGTCCGGCGTCAAGCTCTGCATCCTCCCCGACCACGCCCCGTGCTTCGAGATGCCGCCGGCGCCGCTTCCCCATTCTTCGAAGGAACTGTACCAGTTCGGCCTGGATCCGAAGTCCGAGCGGTTGCCGATCGCATCGGGCGGCTCGTGGGTCTTCTTCTCGGGAATGTTCTCGGGCGGCGGCAGCGGAATGCTGGAGCGCGTGGCGATCTTGCGGATCGGCGCGAACGGCAAGATCGAAAACCTGATGCCGAAAGTCACCCAGACGGAGATGGCCGACCGCGCGATGTGGAAGCTGCCGGATGTGTCGCCGTATCCGCTGTTTGTCCGGGCGGACGCCGAGTGGCAAGAGGGCGAAGTGCATTTCGACAAGCACTTCTTCCAAGTCGACGCATGGGTGTTCGATCCTGTCGCCAATCAATACGCGAAGCGCTTTTCTTACCGCACGAGCAAGCGCTACGACAACGGCGAGGGCGGGGACCACGTGCTGGCCTCTGAGCGTCCGGAAATCCTGCGTCGCCTCACCGCCGGCAAGTAGCGCCTTATCGCTGCATGTCCCCGTACGTCTCCTTGCACACTGCGCGAAGCGCCTCGACGAGCAGATCGCGCGCGGGCGAACGCGAATCGGCGGAGCGCGTAAACAGCGCAATCGGCGGAAGCGTCCACACGAGCGAATAAGGCACGATCGCCACGCCGGCGATCCGCACCAGTTCTTCCGCGATATCGGCCGGCACGATCGACACGGCCTCGTCGCTCGACGCGATCATTTCGCCGATCAGCTTCGACGAGTAGCTTTCGACGATCGGCACGGGCGGCGCGATGCCGGCCGACAGGAACAGGTCGGTCACCTGTTCGCGCATCGGCGTATGCGGCGCGCCGAGAATCCAGTCGAGCGCGTGCAGCTTGTGCCAATCCAGCGGCGTGCGCGCGAGCTTGGCCGCAAGACGCCGGCTCGCGATCATGCGCGGCTGCTGCTGATACAGCACTTCGAACGACACCTGGCCCAGGTCGATCGCCGACGACGCGCGCCCGATCACGATGTCGACGCTGTGGTCCCTGAGCTGCAGCAGCAGCTGATCGCTGGTGCCTTCGTGGATCGTCACGGTCAGCCGCCGCTCCATCCGCGCCTGCAGCCGCTTCAGTGCGGCCGACAGCATCTGCCCGGAGATGAACGGAATCACCCCGATATGCAGATGGGCCGCATGCCCGGCGGCGACGGCCTCCATCTCGCGGGCGAGGTGGTCGAGATCCTTGATCATCGCCTTCGCCCGCTCGAGCACGACCGCGCCGAGCGCGGTGGGCCGCATGCCGCGAGACGAGCGCTCGAACAGCGGCGTGCCGAACATGCTCTCGAGCTCGGACAGCGCGTTCGTCACGGCCGGCTGGCTGCTGGCCATGTGCTCGGCGACGCGCGTCAGCGACCCGTGCTGCTGGATCTGCAGCAACAGCACCAGATGCCGAATCTTCAGACGAGCGCCGAGCCGCCTGACCACGTCGTTTGCGTCAAAATTCATTGACTGGTCATGTATTCATCAGGAAAAAGTGATGGACCGATATTAAAACAGAATCATCACGTTATGGCGGATCCCTAGAATCACCCTCATGGATCGCGCCGGGACTGGCCTGGCGCCCACGCCGGGACCCAAAACATGAAACAGACAGAGACACAGCAGCAGGCCGCGTTCGACTATCACGAGTTTCCGACCCCCGGGAAAATCTCGGTCGTGGCGAGCAAGCCGCTGGTGACCCAGCGCGATCTCGCGCTGGCCTACACGCCCGGCGTGGCGAGCGTGTGCGAGTCGATCGCCGCCGATCCGCTGCAGGCGCACCGCTTCACGAGCCGCGGCAACCTGGTCGGCGTGATCACGAACGGCACCGCCGTGCTCGGCCTCGGCAACATCGGCCCGCTCGCGTCGAAGCCGGTGATGGAAGGCAAGGCCGTGCTGTTCAAGAAGTTCGCCGGCATCGACGTGTTCGACATCGAGATCAACGAGACCGATCCGGACAAGCTGGTCGACATCATCGCGGGCCTCGAGCCGACGTTCGGCGGCATCAACCTCGAGGACATCAAGGCGCCGGAATGCTTCACGGTCGAGCAGAAGCTGCGCGATCGCATGAAGATTCCCGTCTTCCACGACGATCAGCACGGCACGGCCATCACCGTTTCCGCCGCGTTCATCAACGGGCTGAAGGTCGTCGGGAAGTCCATCAAGGAAGTGAAGGTCGTGACGTCGGGCGCCGGTGCGGCCGCGCTGGCGTGCCTGGACCTGCTGGTCGACCTCGGGCTGCCGGTGGAAAACGTGTGGGTGACCGACATCGAGGGCGTCGTCTATCGCGGCCGTACCACGCTGATGGATCCGGCCAAGTCGCGTTTCGCGCAGGAAACCGATGCGCGCAAGCTCGCCGAAGTGATCGGCGGCGCGGATGTGTTCCTGGGGCTGTCGGTCGGCGGCATCCTCACGGCGGAGATGCTGAAGGCGATGGCGGCGCGTCCGCTGATTCTCGCGCTGGCCAACCCGACGCCGGAAATCTTCCCGGAACTGGCGCACGAGACGCGCGACGATGTCGTCATCGCGACGGGCCGCTCGGACTACCCGAACCAGGTCAACAACGTGCTGTGCTTCCCGTACATTTTCCGGGGCGCGCTGGATGTGGGCGCGACGACGATCACGCGCGAGATGGAAATCGCCGCGGTTCACGCGATCGCGGGGCTGGCCGAGGAAGAGCAGAATGAAGTCGTCGCGGCGGCCTACGGTGCGTACGACGTGTCGTTCGGCGCGCAATACCTGATTCCGAAGCCGTTCGACCCGCGCCTGATCGTGCGGATCGCGCCGGCCGTGGCCAAGGCGGCGATGGAAGGCGGCGTGGCGACGCGTCCGCTCGCGAACCTCGACGCGTATGTCGAGCAGCTGCAGCAGTTCGTCTATCACTCGGGCGCGTTTATGAAGCCGCTGTTCGCGACGGCACGCCAGCTGGTGCGTGACGGCGGCAAGGCGCGGATCGTGTTCACCGAAGGCGAAGACGAGCGTGTGCTGCGCGCGGTGCAGGTGATCGTCGACGAGAAGCTCGCGCGGCCGATTCTGGTCGGGCGTCCGGAGGTGCTGCTGGCGCGTATCGAGCGGTTCGGCCTGCGCCTGCGACTCGGTCAGGATGTCGAAGTGACCAATCCGGAGTATGACGAGCGCTTCCCGCAGTACTGGACGAAGTATTGGGAACTGCGCTGCCGCGACGGTATCTCGAAGGAAATGGCGCGCGTGGAGATGCGCCGCCGCCTGACGCTGATCGGCGCGATGATGGTGCAGCTCGGCGACGCGGACGGGATGATCTGCGGGACGGTGGGCGAGTATCACAATCACCTGCGGTTCGTGGACGAAGTGATCGGCAAGAAGCCCGGTGCGTCGACCTACGCGGCGATGAACATCCTGCTGCTCGATCAGCGGACGGTCGCGCTGGTGGATACGCACGTCAACGACAACCCCGATGCGGAGCAGATCGCGGAATTCACGATCGCGGCGGCGCGGCAGATGGAATGGCTGAACCTGACGCCGAAGGTCGCGCTGCTGTCGCGGTCGAATTTCGGGTCGGGGAGTGCGGCTTCGGGCGTGAAGATGCGCCGGGCACTGGAGATCGTGCGCGAGCAGGCGCCGGATATCGAGGCGGACGGCGAGATGCATGGCGACTGTGCGCTCGACGAAGGGCTGCGGGCGAAGCTGCTGCCGATGTCGCCGTTGAAGGGGGCGGCGAACTTGCTGGTCTGTCCGAACGTGGATGCGGGGAATATCGCGTACAACCTGCTGAAGACCGAGGCGGGGAGCAATGTGGCGGTGGGGCCTTTCCTGCTGGGCGTCAATGCGCCGGTGAATATTCTTACTTCCAGCGCCACCGTGCGGCGGATCGTGAATATGGCTGCGCTGACGGTGATCGAGGCTAATCGGGGTGTGGCGGGCTGATTGATTGGTTGTTATGGGGCGGCTAAGGCCGCCCCCTTGTTTATCGGCATTCGGCCATTTTGAAACGCTCGACGCTGCCGATTGAACGGTCGACAATCATCTTTCCCAGACACGCTTCGATCAATCGGCATGAGCGCAATCAAACTGTTGAGGCCTACGACCGCTTTGTTGCCGAGCTACGTTTCAGCGCTTGAGGCCGGATGGTCACCTGACAATGTCCGTAAGGAGATCGCTGCGCGCGAACAATTGGATGCGATTGACGTAGATGCCGAGCGATTCGTGGACGGACTGGACGATCCAACTGCATCTGGCGGTCCGATTCCTTTACCCGATGGCTCGACTATCGCGCGACTCCCGAGCATTGTCCGCTGGATATGGGACGGTGATTTCAGCGGCGCAATCGGATTGCGTTGGCAGGTCGGAACCGCCGAATTGCCATCTTACGTACTCGGACATATCGGCTTCTCGGTTGTGCCGTGGAAGAGGGGCAATGGCTACGCCACGCAGGCGCTCAACTTGATGTTGGGCGAAGCAAAGGTACAAGGTCTGCCCTATGTCGAACTGACCGTCGATCCGGAGAATATCGCCTCGCAGAAGGTAGTCGTTGCGTGCAAAGGTGTATTGATCGAGCGCTTCAGAAAACCGGCAGCCTACGGATTCGCTGAGACGCTTCGCTATCGCATTCAGTTGAACGACTGAGCAAGTTGGCGGACCCTGTTCGGCCGCGGATTCAACCGGTCGAGCGGCGCAGGGCGGCGGCTGGCGACCTCCGGCCAGAGACTGCCCTCGGTGGCCATGCCCATGCCGAACACGAAATATCTCCGAGGCCATATGAGCGCGACATCCGATCATCTGTGTGATGAGCCCGTTGAACGTGCGATCTTCGTCGCCGCGCCCATCGAGGTCTTGGCGAACAGCCTTGCCGAGCCGTCGCGGATGGCAGAGTGGATGGGCGACGACGCCATGCCTGTGTCTGTCGAGCACGAGGGACGCGCAGGTGGCTCGATCGTCGTACGCGGCCGGCAGCACGTGCCGTTCGAGAACCGTGGCCGCATTTTGCGCTGGGACCCGCCGCGGCGTTTTAGCTGGACGCATCTGAGCACACTGTCAAACCTGCCGGACGAGCCGGCCAGCTACACGACGCTGGATTTCGCGCTGGAGCCCGTTTGCGGCGGCACGACGCTCTCGTTCACGATGCACGGTTTCCCGACGCTCACCATCCGCAAGCATCTGGTGCTCTATTGGGGCGTGACGCTGGACGTCATCCGGCGCCATGCAGAGGCCTACGTTTGATCTGACACGAACCCGCGTCATTCAATGCGAAGAAACATACCCGCTTTCTCGGGAAGTACCGACGGCTGGAAGCCATAGCGTTCATAGAACTTCGGCGTCCCGTGATCCGCCATCAGACTGACATAGGCAGTCGGCGGCGCATTCTCGTGAATGTAGTTCATGAGTGCCCGCATGATCAGATCGCCTACGCCCTTCTTCTGGTGAGTCGGCAATACTGCGATATCCACGACCTCGAAGAAACAACCACCGTCACCGATCACCCTGCCGATTCCGACCGGAACGCTACCCCAGTACGCCACGACGCTGAAAAGGCCATTCTTCAATCCGATCGTTGCAGCTTGCTCGGACTTTCGGCTCAACCCCGCAGCAAGACGAATCTCGATATATGTCGATACTGAGGGTACTTCTCGATGGATGTTGTATTCCATGTGAACCCTTCAAGGTGGATGTGCAGGGGATGTGCGGTGCTCGATGAGCATCGCCAGGTCAGACCAACGTGATTGAAGAGCGGCATGCGTGTCCGCATCCAGTCAACGATCGTTGGAGGGAAGGATATCTTGTGCTCCTTGCCATCGCTAGTGTTGCAGCACCAAGGCGGAATAGGCCAATACGGCAACATGCCTTTTGAGAATTGTCCCAATTTTCACGACTTTCGCGTACTTGGACCGATTTAACAGTTGTTTTCATTACTATTGTGAACTTGCTTGGGTATCGATTATTTTTGCGCCGATTCATTCAGAGGTGCTATCTACCCATGCCAGTTTTCAAGAAAGTCCCGTATTACCAGATGGAACCGCGACTTTTATATTCCGGCAAGCATTGGAAATGCTACTCCGGCGCCGTCGGGTGCGTTCCCATCGACACGCAGCAAAAGATCTCGTTCGCCAGGCTTGCGCCAAATGAGCAGCCACTGCCGCCTCCGCCCAAGGTAGCCGATCCAGTTGCAGCGAAGAAGCCGCCAGCCCGTGCTCCAGCACCGGCCAAACCGCCGGATAAGCTAAAGCCGAGCGACAAGCCTCAAGACGCCGAGCAAGTCGACAAGCTGCCCGAGTTCGATCTGCAGGACATCCCCAACGCGATGGACAAGAAGGGCTGGCCAATTTCGGCCAAGTTGGCGCGAAAGTGGTTGGCGAGCCCCAAGCATGTCTACAACAACAAGCTCAACTCACCGCAGCCGATCGACGACACGACAGTCACTCTGGAATGGGCGTTGAGATTTCGCGGTGCATCCTGGCGATTCAAGCAACTCGTGCGGCAAGCGATTTACACGCCGCTCGCTGCGCTAGAAGCCACGAAAACCTTGGTACCCGTGATCGAGACGAGTTTCGCGGCCGGGCAGTTGAACGCGGCAGGTATCGCCGTCGACACTTCACCCTTTCTCAAGGATCTACTCCAGTTTCACATCGCGTGGGGATTCCAATTCCAACCGGTATCCTCCTTCGATACGCTCGATGGTATCGCGGTGACCGATCTGACCGGCGCTCTGGCGAACTTCAGCTTCTACGCCGCCATCGGGAAGGCGACCGTTACTGGCGAGCGCTATTACAAGTACGAAGGCGAGAGCAAGATATTCTGTCTCGATCCGGTGGCGCAGATTACCCACGTCTATGTCTACATCAAGGACAGCTACTCGTTCAACGATGACTCGCCTTCCAAGAGCCAGTACCTCGGTCATTGGAACAAGAACGGAATGGTTTTGTCCTACGTCGCGGTCGCCAACGACCTTTTCGAGAGCAGCAACTTGAACGTTGGAAACTCGAACATTGAGCGGTCGCGTTATCTCCCTGAGGGAGAAGAGGTCGATAAGCCGATCGACAAACGAACCAGTCGCTTTCGGAAATTTCGAGCGAAGGATGTCTACTGGCCGGTGCATAACAAGACGTACCGGGACTGGAGGTCGGTGCATAATCGTGGCGGCGACTTCATGGTCTACAGCAAGCCTAAACTCATCAAGCTGGACAAGCCGGTCATTCTGAAAATTGACACCGTATGCAGAACCATTCCGGCCGAGCAATGAAAGCGGCCATGACCATCCTCAAAGTAGTCTTGTCCGTGATCGCCATATACCTTGTGGTCGATATTGGGTGGACGTTCGTGCCGGTTGATGTGCATAACGCGATCACGATTTTCGCGCTCCTGCATACGAAGCTGGCGATCTTCGCCATCCCGTCGATCATCTTCGGGTTCTACCTGTACCGGCTCGTCAGAAATTTCAACCGTTTCAGCCGAGCGAAGCGCGCAGGCGTCGCGATCGTCACGCTCGTTTTTTTGGTGTTCGTCTACTTGGTCGGCTTTCGCGGAATCATGATTGACGGTACCGATTGTCAGCGCTTTGATTACAACGCCGAGCTGAACGGCGGTATCAAACAGGTCGACGGCAGGACCTACATCGTGAACATCTGCGGAAGCGGTAGCCAGCATGGTGGCTTTTTCGCGGATCAAAACGAGCAGATCAAAATCGTCGTAGCCGATGCTCACGGATCGACATTGGCCACTAGGTTGTCGTTCGTTTTCTGGGGCGGGCGACCGGGCGACGAGCCGATCGAAGTCCGCAATGGCAAGTTGACCTACTTCGACGCGTCGGATCAGTATGACGGCATGCGGTCGATCTCGCTGCCGCCCACCACGCTCGATTGGATCGCGGCGAGAATTCCGATTTGGCTTCGCTGAGAACGGTCCCGCTGCAGGGTGGTCGTCGCGTTGATGCGGTGCTGCCCACGTCCTGGTTTCGCGTATGGCGCATTGCCCTGCGCGCTGCAACTCATCCCCCCTCCGCCATCTTCTATAACTGCCACGGCCGCAAGATCCGCGAGGCCGAACCGCGTCCCGCGAAACGGCGTGCATGGAAATGCAAGAGAACATCACCGACACGTGTTGCCAAATTAATGCACGACGTATACAGTTGCTCGAAGTGCATTAAATGATTGCCTGCAGAGCCGGCCGACATCCATGACGGGCCGCCGCCGCTCGGAACCTTCGACGTTCAACACCCGCCATAGGAGTGACGCTGATGCATCACACGCTATCGCTCTCGCTCAGCGCGGTGTACGACCTCGGCTTCGCGTTGTTCCATTTGACCTTCTGGCGCCGGTTCAGGTGGCCGCAGTCCCTCGAGAAAAGCGGGAGACTCAATCAGGGCATTACGCAGACGCTGAACGTGATGTTGAGCTACGTGTTCGTCGTCTACGCGGTGTCGCTCGTCTCGGCCGCAGTACAAATCCAGAGGCCGCTTGCACTGGCAGGAAGCGGGTTTTGGTTGCTGCGAGCAGTTGTACAACCCGTGCTCTTCGCCAGAACGCGCCTGAGCTGGATCATGGTGGCGGTGTTCGCACTTGGCGCGGGCCTGCACGCCGCGCTTTACTGGTTTTAGAGCCTTTCCCGAAGCGCTATCCAACCCACCATGAACGCCGACCAGCTCTTTCAACAAGCCCATGAAATCGTCAGTAACTGCGCGCTCTGTTTCGTGTCGTCGAACGACGCATCCGGTCAGATCAACTCGCGAGTCGTCGAGATCCTCGAAATCGGGCAGGACCTCACGATTCGTTTCATGACCGATTCGAGAACGCGCAAGGCACTTGAGATTTGCCGGGGAAGTGCGATCAGCCTGTCCTTCCTCAGCATGGCTGATCGTGGATACGTGACGATCGGAACCGTTCCGGTGGTTTCCGCCGACACGGCGTTGAAACAACGTATCTGGAAAGAGTCGCTGTTCACGTGGTTTCCCGACGGGCCGGACGATCCTTACGTGATCGCCGTCACCTGCAAGCCAGTCTGGGTGGAAATGTGGTCGCGCATGCGGGGAATTGCGCCCGATCCGCTGGGCCTCAATTCGGTTCGGCTGATCCAGAAGGACGGCAACTGGCACGTCAATCATACGTTTCCAGCCATTCGCGAATCATCGCGCGAGGGATCGTATGGCGCGCAATGACAAGCAGCCCGTCGTCGTCATCGGCGCCGGCCTGGCCGGCCTGTCTGCTGCGCTGCTGCTGGCGCGCAATGACAGACCGGTCGTCGTCGTGGAAGCATCGGACGAAGCCGGCGGCTGCTGTTCCACCACGACGAACGACGGCTTCACGTTCAACAACGGCGCGGTGTATGTCGCGGTGCCGTCGCTGATTCGCGCGTCTTTCCGGCGCCTCGGTCTCGACTTCGATCGCGAGGTTCCGATGGTGGCCGTCGCCCACCCTCACGTTACGCATCTGGAGAATGGAACGGCCGTTCATCTGTCCAGCGTCGACATGTCCTATGTGGAAGGCGACCGGGCGGATTCGCGGACACGGCGACTGCGCGACGGCCTTGGCAGGCTTCATCAGCAATGGGGGCCTGTCTATCGCACGCTGGTTGATGAAGTGCTGCCGCAGGAGCCTTCGCTTCTGCGGACGTTGAGCAAACTGTGGCGCTATCTGCCACGCATGAGCGGGCATGCGAGCCGTCTGATCGAAGCGCACTTTGCCGATGCAGACCTGCAAGCGGCGGTGGCATCGACGTTGCTCTACACCGGGCAAGCCCCCGATCGTCTTCCGGCAACGCAGATCATTGGCCTGATTGCCATGCTGGAGGAGGGATTCCATTTGCCGCGTACAGGGATGGGCGCCATCAGTTCCGCGATGACGCGCGAGCTGTCGAGGCGATCGGTGCCGATCCGGTTCGGTGCCCATGTCCGCGAAATCGTCGTGGAGAACGGGGCCGCACGCGGCATCGTGCTTGCAGACGGCGAGCGTATCGCGACGGATTGCGTCGTCGCGACGTGTTCGGGTTTCGAAGTGGTGCGCCGCTTGTTGCCCGACCACGCGGTGCCACGGCGGCTGGCGCACAAGGCGCGCACGGCACCGCTGTCGCATCGCGCGATTTCGATTCAGGTTGGCGGCTCGGGCGCCACGTTGCCACGCGCCTTCATCACCAATCGCGTTCCGTCGATGCGGCAGCAGGGGGCCTTGCATGCATCGACGCCTGGCGTGCCTCAATGGCTTGCCTATACCTGTCCGTCGCTGGTGTTGCCGGAGCTTGCGCCGAACGGCAAGGCCGTACTGGAGTTGTATGCGCCGGCGACGGGCATCCTCTCCGCATCGGAATGGACGAGCGCGATGACAGAGGCTGCGGTCAGCGACCATCTCGGCGCAATACGGGCACATCTTCCCGGCCTTTGCATCGAAAGTGTCCGCGTATCGGATCCGCAGGATTTCGCGAACGGGCGGCATTTGTACGAAGGGGCGCTTTACGGGATTGCGCCGGGCACGACACCTGACAAGTTCTTTCCGCATCGCGCAGGGTTGCGCGGCCTCTATCTCGGCGGACAAACGACGTTCCCGGGGTATGGCGTACCGACGGCGATGCTCTCCGGCATCCAGGCTGCGGAAGCGGCGGTGCAGGACATGCGCGGGAATGCGTGACCTCGGGTAGCGCACCCGAAGTCCGCATCCAATCGGCATACCATGCCGCCCCCCAACCCCCATTTAATGACCAAACCGCAAGACCTAGTGCATAGATATCGTTTGCCGAGCCCTTAATGACTATCGACAATCGTGGCTCGAATTCACCGCCGTGGCGCCAGAAGCGCCGCAGCGGCCGGCACTCGACGGCTATCCCGGTCGTCCGCGCCCTCCAGCTCACGACGACATGTACGCGTTCACGCCCTCATTCCAAAACCCTGCCGGCTCGCCGATCCGCGAGTTGTTCAAGTACCTGTCCGAACCAGGCATGATTTCCTTCGCGGGCGGCTATCCGGCCAGCGACCTGTTCGACGTCGACGGCCTGAACGCGGCCGCCGAGCGCGCGTATGCACAGCCCGTCCGCTGCCTGCAATACGGCCCGACCGACGGCCTCGCCGAACTGAAGCAGCAATTGATCGCGCTGATGGCGCGTCGCGGCGTCGCGTGCACGCCGGCCGAACTGCTCGTCACGACCGGCTCGCAGCAGGGCCTCGACCTGCTGCTGCGCGTGATGGTGTCGCCCGGCGACGTCGTGTTGACCGAACAGCCGGCTTATCCGGCCACGCTGCAGGCGATGCGCCTGCAGCAGGCGCGCATCGTGACTATCCCCGTCGATGGCGCAGGCCTCGACGTCGATCGCCTCGCGGCGCAGCTCGCGTCCGGCGCGATCGCGCAGCCGAAACTGCTCTACACGGTCCCCACCTTCGCGAACCCGACGGGCGCGACGCTCACGCGCGAGCGCCGGCTGAAACTGCTGCGTCTCGCGGTGCAATACCGCTTCCTGATCATTGAAGACGACCCATACGGCGACCTGCGTTTCGCGGGCGAAGCCGTGCCGTCGATGCTCGCGCTGGCCGGCGAAGTGGACGGCGCGCGCGACTGGATCGTGCATTTCGCGAGCCTGTCGAAGATCGTCGCGCCGGGGCTGCGCGTGGGCTGGACGATCGCACCGGCCGAGATCGCGCGGCGCTGCGTGATCGCGAAGCAGACGGTCGATCTGTGCAGCGCGCCGTGGACGCAGGCCACCGCGGCCGAATACTTGGCCGACGGCGCGCTCGAACGCCATCTGCCGCGCATCACGGCCGCGTACCAGCGCAAGTGCGACGCGATGTGCGACGCGCTGCGCGACGGGTTCGGCGATGCGATCGAATTCCATCGTCCGGAAGGCGGGATGTTCGTGTGGGCGCGGATCGGCGCGGTGTCGTCGGACGTGCTGCTGCAACAGGCGATCGCCAACAAGATCGTGTTCGTCCCCGGCAAGGCGTTCTTCGCGGACAACGTCGACGCAGCGTCGCTGCGCCTGTCGTTCGCCGCGCCGGACGTCGATGCGATCCGGGAAGGCGTCGCGCGCCTCGTGCGTGCGTATGGTGCGGCGCTCGCCGCGTGAGGAGACATCAACGTGAATTTCACCACCGTCAACGAAACGGTATCGATGGGTGCAGCGTCAGGCGCGGGCGACCAGCGGCCGGCGAAGCATCGCTCGTCGCAGATCAGCGCGGGGCCGCAGTATGTGGCCGACGTGCTCGGCCGCTTCGGCACGGAGCCGGCGAGCGATGCCGGCGACGCCGCGCCGGTCGTGCTCGGCTACAACTGAGCCGGGTAGCGCACACGCGGCGGCCGCATTGCATGCGAGTCGCCGTCGCGGCAAACGGTTAAGCTTGCGTGATCGAAACACTGACGATCGCTGCCGCCTCATGTCCGACTCGACTTCCGAATCGCTCACGCAAACGTACGACCGCGTCTGGTCCAGCCTCGAATCCGGCGTGAGCGAAAAGCGCTCGCCGTTCACGATGCTGCAGGCGGCCACGCTCGGCCTCGATGGCGCGCCGAAGGTTCGGACGATCGTATTGCGTCAGGTGAGTCGAGCCGATCGCGTGCTGTCGTTTCATACGGATGCGCGCTCGGAGAAAGTCGCGGAGCTGCGTCGCGATCCGCGCATCTCGATCGTCGCGAACGATCTCGATGCGCTCGTGCAGATTCGCGCGGAAGGCGTTGCGTCGATCTGCGAAGACGAAGCGCAACGGCGTGCGATCTGGGCGTCCAGCCGTCCGCATACGCTGCTGCTGTACCGCGCGCCGTTGCCGCCGGGCACGTCGATCAACTCACCGGAAGAAGCCCAAATCGACAGCACCGCGCCGTCCGGCGACGGCTACGGCTACGAAAATTTCTGCCTGATCCACATGACGGTCACGCGCATCGACTGGCTCGAACTCGCGCGTGCGGGCCATCGTCGAGCGGTATTCGACCTGAGCGAAAGCGGCTACGAAGGCCGCTGGATTGCGCCCTGAACAGGGTGCTCGGGGTTGTCCGTGGCCGTCGTCCTTCATGCGTCGCGCTCGGTGAGATTGGCCGATTCTGCGGCGATTTTGCACCGTGGTGCGTTCTGCCGACAGGGTGACGAGTCAGCGGTAACGAGGGCTATGACCGATGCTTCAAGGCATCCATGACAATGGAAAATGCACGCGAGGTCTGGCGGCGGCTCGGATAGTAGGCGTGGTAACCGGGAAACGTCGGGCACCAATCGTCGAGCATCGTGCGCAACATGCCGCTGCGAACATAGGGCAGCACCGCATCCTCCGGCAGGAACGCCAATCCGAATCCGTCGAGTGCGGCTTGCAACATCTGAGGCTGGGTATTGAAAGTCAGTTGACCGTCTATGCGCGCCTGGATTTCCCGCTTCCCCTTCTTGAGTTCCCACGCATAGACGCCTTTTGCCGAAGCAAGACGAAGCGTGATGCAATTGTGATCGACGAGATCAGGCGGTGTCTTCGGCATTGCCCGAAGATCGAGATATGAGGGCGCGCCGACAATTGCCATCGGAACATCCGGACTGATGCGCACGGCGATCATGTCTTTCGCGACCTGATCGCCGAATCGAATGCCGATGTCGTAGCGCTCTTCAACGATATCGGTCAGACCGTAGTCAACCGTCATCTCCACGCGGATATCCGGGTATTCGGCCAGAACCCCGCGCAACTTGGGCCACACGATCGTGTCGATCGGGTGATCCGTTGCCGTGATGCGAATGACGCCTGCAGGCTTGTCCCTGAAGTCGGACAACGACGCCAGTTTCGCTTCGATTTCCTCGATACGTGGCGCGAGGGTTCTCAGCAGTTCTTCGCCGGCATCCGTGGTCGACACACTGCGCGTGGTTCGGGCCAGCAGACGTACGCCCAGCCGAGCCTCCAGATCGCGAACGGTATGACTCAGCGCCGACTGGGATACGCCGAGTTTCGCGGCCGCGCGCGTGAAGCTCCGCTCACGCGCGACCGCGAGAAACCCAAGCAGGTCATTGAAATTTTCTCGAGCCATTCGATCCGTTGCCTCCAACGCAGGTGGCGACTCAGCACATGGGCCGTGTCCGGCATTCATGAATAGATTTGATAGGTTCTAACAAGTATAGCTACTTAATCGACTGATCGTGCGAACGTACACTGCGAAGCAATTCCGGGCGGTGCCGCAGGTCCGTCGCATCGGACTGCTCGCGCTCCGCACACTCTTCAAATTTTCAGGATTCGATGTTGAACATCATTCTTCGCGTTTTCGCGCTGGTGCTGGCGGTTTCCGGATCGGTGCCCGTGCTCGCTCAACCGGTTTCCCAGGGCATCACTCGCGCGCAGGTGCGTGACGAAATGCTTCGATACGAAGCAGCGGGTTTCAACCCGGCGCGCATGAATCCGCGCACCTGGGTCGACGACGCTCAGGCTGCCTCCGCCAAGGTCGCGCTCGTGCAGTCCGGTGCACCCACCGTGCGCGTGGCAGAGCGTGACGCCTCCGGCAAGTGCGGCCGATGACCGATGTCGCAGCGCCGACGGCCGGAATTCCACCCTGCGCGGCTTGTCGCTTTGACTCATCGGAGCCATCCTCCGCCGTGCTGGACACAGCCCAATCCCCTGTCGCCCCCGTCCACTCCGGAACAGAGGATCGAATGGCTGCGTGGGGCGCCGTTCTCGCCATGTCGCTCGGTGCATTCGCGCTGGTCGCGTCGGAGTTCATGCCGGTCAGTCTGCTGACGCCGATTGCTCGCGACCTGCGTATCAGCGAGGGGCAGGCGGGGCAGGCGATCTCCATCTCCGGCGCATTCGCGCTGATGACGAGTCTGTGCGTTTCGTCGCTGGCCGGCCGGCTCGACCGCAAGATCCTGCTTCTGCTGCTGACGCTGCTGATGATTGTGTCGGGAACGGTCGTCGCGCTCGCGCCAAACTACGTCGTCTTCATGGTTGGCCGGGCGCTTATCGGCGTCGCTATCGGCGGCTTCTGGTCGCTATCGGCGGCGACCGCCGTGCGTCTCGTGCCGAGCCGCAGCGTGCCGAGAGCGCTGGCGGTCATCAACGGCGGGAATGCGCTCGCAACCGTCGTTGCCGCGCCGCTCGGCAGCTTTCTCGGTACGCTGGTCGGCTGGAGGTGGGCATTCTTTTGTGTCGTCCCGATTGCGGCAATTGCCCTTGGATGGAAACTCGTCGCCCTGCCATCGATGAAGCCGGTGCGGCACGACGACACGGCAAACGCATTCGGACTGGTGAAACGCGCACCCGTTGCGCTGGGCATGGCGGCAGTCAGCGTGTTCTTCATGGGGCAGTTCGCACTGTTCACGTATCTCCGGCCATTTCTCGAAAACGTGACGCGCGTCGAGATCTCCACGTTGTCACTGATCTTGCTCGTCATCGGCGTGGCCGGGCTTCTGGGAACGATGCTGATCGGCATGCTCCTGAGACGCAACTTGAATGCAACGCTCGTTGCAATACCCGTGGTGATGGCGCTCGTCGCATTCGCACTCGTTGCGTTCGGTCGCTCGGCTGGCGCGGTGGTGTTTCTGCTCGCGATCTGGGGCTTGATCGGCACGGCAGCACCTGTCGGCTGGTGGACATGGCTGTCGAGTACGCTGCCGGAGGATGTGGAGGCCGGCGGCGGCCTGATGGTCGCGGTCGTCCAGCTCGCGATCATGCTGGGCGCGACGGTCGGCGGTTTCGTGTTCGACCGGAACGGCTATCGCGCGACCTTCGTCATGAGCGCTGTCTTGCTGATCGTTGCGAGCCTGCTCGCCGTCGCAGTCTCGCGTCGCTCCGAACACTCGATGCAGTCGGGCGATCTGTGAGGACGCGCATGGCATGCAAGGCGACCGAACCGTCGAGCGCCGGTGCTCCGCTGGATCGACAAGGGCCTGCGAAACCGGCTGTGCAAGGCATCTCTTACCGCGCACTGCCTTGAAAGCCGGATCTGAGGGCGTCCACGACGAGTTCTACGGCCCGCGACGACTTGCGCCGGCTCGGGTAGTAGACGTGATGTCCGACAAAGGTTGGAAACCATTCCTCCAGCACCCAGCAAAGACGGCCGGCTTCGACGTGTTGCTCGACCAGATCCTTGGGAACATAAGCCAGGCCGAACCCGGCAAGCGCCGCGTCGACCATCTGATAGACGTTGTTGAACGTCAGCTGACCGTCGACGCGCACCTGCAGCTCGCGTCGTCCCTTGCTCAACTCCCACGACAGCAACGCGTTTCTTGTCGGCAATCGAAGGTTGATGCAATTGTGCCGGGTCAGGTCTTGCGGCGTTTTCGTCGTGGGTCGAGACGCCAGATAGTTCGGGGAACCCACGATCGCCATGGTCATGTCCGGGGCGATACGCATCGCGATCATGTCCTTGGCGACCTGGTCGCCGAGCCTTACGCCAATGTCGTAGCGATCGGCGACGAGGTCGGTCAGCCCATAGTCGTTCACCAGTTCGATCCTGAGCGCGGGATATTGATGCAGCAGCGGTTGCAATCGCGGCCATACATAAGCGTTCGCCGCGTAGTCGGTTGCCGTGATCCGGACGTTGCCGGCCGGTTGATCCGTCGTCGCCCGCAGCGATTCCAGCTCGGCCTCGATTTCCTGGAAGCGCGGGCCTATCGATGCAAGCAGCCGCTCGCCAGCCTCGGTCGGCGACACGCTTCGGGTGGTACGTGTCAGCAGCGGTATGCCCATGCGCCCCTCGAGCGCGCGCACCGTGCGGCTCAACGCCGACTGGGATACCCCAAGCTGCGCGGCCGCCCGCGTGAAATTGCGTTCGCGCGCGACCGCCATGAACGCAACCAGATCGTTGAAGTCTTCCATGGATTTATGCACCTGTGCATAGGCCTATGCCGATTTTGCCATCTAGTCGCATGAATGGCGAGGGACTAGAGTTTCATCATCGCCAGCATGAACGATGCATGCGGCACTGTTTTGCGAGGACGACATCATGGAATTGAAGCGCGCAGGCTCGCAGCCGTCGATGACAGGCCCCGACGAGTGGTTCACGGGCACGGTGCGAATCGACCCGCTGAACGCACCGCCACCGCCCGCACGCGTGTCGTGCGCCAGTGTGACGTTCGAGCCGGGCGCACGCTCCGCGTGGCACACGCATCCGCTCGGGCAGACGCTGATCGTGACCGCCGGCTGCGGCTGGACGCAATGCGAAGGGGAGCCGCGCGTCGAAATCCGCGCGGGTGACGTGATCTGGTGCCCGCCCGGCCACAAGCACTGGCATGGCGCGACGTCTACCACCGCCATGACGCATATCGCCGTTCAGGAGGCGCTCGACGGTAAAAACGTCCACTGGCTGGAAAAGGTGACGGATGCGCAATACCTCGGCAGCGGCGAACCGCAATGAGGACACTGGCGTCCTGGGCTTTTGTCCTGACGCTGTCCTGCGCATCCTTGGCGGCAGCGGATGGCGGTGCCGAACCGGTGAGCATCGCGGTTGCAACCAGCGGCACGCAATCTTCAGTGCAAGGCGCCGCACAGCGCTTCACGGGCCGGGTGCGCATCGATCCGCTCTTTCAATCAATGCCACCTTCTCGCTTGTCGGGCGGCCAGGTCACTTTCGAGCCCGCTGCACGGACGGCATGGCACACGCATCCGCTCGGGCAGACACTGATCGTGACATCAGGGCGCGGCTGGGTTCAGGAATGGGGCCGGGAACGGCAGCCGATCGCAGTGGGCGACGTCGTGTCGATTCCCGCCGGCGTCAAGCACTGGCACGGTGCATCCGCCACGACGGGCATGACACATATCGCGCTTCAGGAGGCACTCGATGGAAACAACGTCAACTGGCTCGAACACGTCACCGATGCGCAGTACGCCAAGCCCTGACGAACGCATGCTTCGCGTGTGGCAGCTTGCCGCAACGATGGGGCTGGCACTTTTCGCCGCAGCGTGCGCCAACACACAAAGGACCGATACCATGCAAGAACCCCTATCCGTCACCGATCTGAAAGCCGTCGCCCCGGCTTTTGAGCGATACACGACTCGCACCGTGTTCGACGGGCTGTGGAAGCGACCGCAACTGTCTCCACGCGATCGCAGCATCGTGACGCTTTCGGTGCTGATAGCCCGTGGCCAGGCCATCGAGTTGCCGCGTCACCTCCGGCTCGCGCTGGATAACGGCGTGAAGCCCGCGGAAATATCGGAAATGATCGCGCACCTGGCCTTCTACTCGGGATGGGCCAACGCAACCTCCGCATCCGTCATCGCAAAGCATGTATTTGACGAACGCGGCATCGGTGCCGATCGGCTTCCGCCTGCCGACGTCACGCCGCTTCCGCTGAACGAGGCGGTCGAGAATCAGCGCGCGCAGACAGTCGCGGAGAACTTCGAAGCCGTCGCGCCAGGCGTGGTCGAGTACACGACCGACGCGCTGTTTCGTGACTTGTGGCTTCGCCCCGGGCTCTCGCCGCGTGATCGCAGCCTGGTGACGGTCAGTGCGCTCGTCGCCAATGGCCAGGTTGCGCAGATCCCGTATCACCTGAACCGCGCAATGGACAATGGACTCACGAAGGACGAGGCGTCCGAGACGTTGACGCAACTGGCGTTTTACGCGGGATGGCCGAACGTCTTTTCGGCAATGCCCGTGTTCAAGGACGTATTTTCCAGGCGCGCGGCGTGACGCATGCGCAAACTCGAGGGAGGAACATCATGACCGACAACATCGACGGCAAAGTCGTCGTCATTACCGGTGCGAGCAGCGGTCTCGGCGCAGAGACCGCGCGGCATCTGGCCAAACTCGGTGCAAAGCTGGTGCTCGGCGCGCGCCGCGTGGATCGGCTGGAGCAGCTCGCCAACGAGATTGGCACGGACCAGGAGTCGTTTCTCGAAACAGACGTCACCGAACGCGATGCAGTCCAGCGGCTGGTTGACCGTGCAGTCGATCTGCACGGTCGCATCGACGTCATGCTGAACAACGCGGGGCTCATGCCCAGTTCGATGCTCGAGCGTCTGCAAGTGGACGAATGGGACAGGATGGTCGACGTCAACATCAAGGGCGTGCTGTACGGCATTGCGGCCGCGCTGCCGCACATGATCGCGCAAAAGGGCGGACACATCATCAATGTGTCTTCCGTGGCCGGGCACAAGGTCGGTCCGGGCGGTACCGTGTATGCCGCGACCAAGCATGCCGTGCGGGTTATCTCCGAAGGTTTGCGGCAAGAGGTCAAGCCGCACAACATCCGAACGACGATCATCTCGCCGGGCGCCGTGGCAACCGAGCTGACGCAGACCATTACCGATCCGGACGTCGCCAAGGGCATGAACCAGGTGTATCAGCAGGCCATCCCGGCATCGGCATTCGCGCGCGCAGTGGAGTATGCGATGAGTCAGCCCGACGACGTCGACATCAACGAGGTGTTGTTCCGACCCACCAGTCAGGCGTATTGAGCGTGGTGTTACGCGCCACCGTCATAAGCGGCTACGAAGGCCGCTGGATTGCGCCCTGACGCTGACGAAGGACGCTCGAGCCGCTCACGGCCGCCCGTCCGCCACTGCCTGCCCGGTCATCCACTCGCGCATCACCACGATCGCATCGTCATCGCGGCGCTCGGCCGGATACACGAGATAGAACCCCACCGACAGCGGAAACGCGAAATCGAACGGCTTGCACAGCCGGCCGGCGGCGATGTCGCGCTCGACGAGCGGATCGGTCGCGAGCGCGATACCCTGGCCGGCGACGGCCGCATCGATCGCGAGCGACGTCTGGTTGAAGCGCAGCCCTTTGTGCGGATCGATGTCGACCGGTTCGGGCATCGCTTCGAGGAACTCGGGCCACAGGTCGTGCGCGTCATGCAACAGCACCTGGCCGGCGAGCGCACGCGGCGAAGCCGGCGCGGCCAGCACCGCCGGGCTGCACACCGCACACACGTCGAGCGGGAACAGCGCATGCGTGACGAGATGCTTGCCGAACGGCGGCTTGCCGTAGCGGATCGCGAGATCGACGCCGTCGTGGCGGAACGTCGCGATCTGCGGGTCGGCGATCACGCGCACGTCGTAGTCGGGATGCGCTTCGGTGAACAGCGCGAGCCGCGGGATCAGCCACTTCGACGCGAACGACGGCGTCGTGCTGATCGTCAGCGCGGCGCGGCGCTTCACGAGCTTGTCGGTCGCATCGGCGATCGAGTGCAGCGCACGCTGCACGTCGGAGAAATACGCAGCGCCGTCGTGCGTGAGCGCGAGGCCGCGCGGCAGGCGCTCGAACAGCTTCAGGCCGAGCACGTCCTCGAGGTGGCGCACCTGCTGCGCGACGGCGCCCTGCGTGACGCCGATCTCGTCGGCGGCGGCGCGGAAATTGAGGTGCCGTGCGGACACCTCGAACGCACGAAGTGCATTCAGCGGCGGCAGGCGGGAAGGGCGTGGCGGCATCGTCAGGCTGTAGAAAAACTATCGGCTGGCGGCAGAAATACTGGTTCGACAGCCGGAATCGATACGCCTACATTACCACCATGGCGCGCCGAATGGCGGCTGCGCGGCGGCAGAACCGGAACGAGGAGCACATCGTGACTGTAGAAAAAGTGGCGTTGATCACGGCGGCGGGCAAGGGCATGGGCGCGGCGATCGCGCGCGAACTGGCGGCGACGGGCTATCGCGTCGCGCTGATGTCGCCGTCGGGCAGCGCGGTGGCGCTCGGCGAGGAGCTGGGCGGCTTCGGCATCAAGGGCTCGGTGACGGAAGAAGCCGATATCGACAAGCTCGTACAGGAAACGGTCGCGCGCTACGGCCGGATCGACGCGGTCGTGAACAACACGGGCCATCCGCCGAAGGGCGATCTGCTGGCGATCACCGACGACAACTGGCATGCGGGGCTCGACCTGATCCTGTTGAACGTGGTGCGCGTGATGCGCCGCGTGACGCCGATCTTCCAGAAGCAGGGCGGCGGCGCGGTGGTCAACATCTCGAGCTTCGCGGCCGACGCGCCCGAGCAGCCGATGCCCGTGTCGTCGGCGCTGCGGGCGGCACTGAGCGCGTGGACGCGCCTGTACGCGGAACGCTATGCGGCCGAGAACATCCGGATGAACGCGGTGCTGCCGGGCTTCATCGACAGCTGGCCGGAAACGCCGGAGATCGTCGCGCGCATTCCGGCCGGCCGCTTCGGCAAGACGGGCGAGATCGCGAAGACGGTCGCGTTCCTGCTGTCGGACGGCGCGGGCTACATCACCGGGCAGAACATTCGCGTCGACGGCGCGATCGTCAAGGCGCTCTGAGCGTCTCGATCGACGAGCGAGCGGCGGCGCGGGCCGCTCGCCGGGCACGGCTACAAACGCGTACAAATCAGACAAATCCGGGATACATCAGACCTTTCAAATGGGCGACGCCGCGTGACGAGGGCGCGCCGGACGGAAAGCCTGGGCGCGATCCCGCGCGCGGCATGTTCACTTTCCACTTCACGAAAGGAGATGCCGAACGATGTCTTCCACACCGTTTTCCCCGATGCGTCGCCACCTGCTGGCCACTTCCGTGGCCGCCGGGGTCTCGGCGATGCTGCCCACCGCGCTGCACGCCGCATCCGGCGCGAGCGGCATACGCCCGTTCACCGCGCACATTCCCGATGAAGCCGTCGCCGACCTGCGCCGCCGCATTGCGGCGACACGCTGGCCGGGCCGCGAGACCGTCGCCGACGAATCGCAGGGCGTGCGGCTCGCGCGCATGCAGGCGCTGCTGCGCTACTGGGGCACCGACTACGACTGGCGCAAGGGCGAGGCGCGCCTGAACGGTTTCCCGATGTTCATCACGGAAATCGACGGGCTCGATATTCACTTCATCCACGTGCGTTCGCGGCACGAGAACGCGATGCCGATGATCATGACGCACGGCTGGCCCGGTTCGATCTTCGAGCTGCTGAAGGCGATCGGCCCGCTGACCGACCCGACCGCACACGGCGCGAGCGCGGACGATGCGTTCCATGTCGTCGTGCCGTCGCTGCCGGGCTTCGGTTTTTCGGGCCGGCCGACGAAGACCGGCTGGGGCTCGGACCACATCGCGCGTGCGTGGGGCGAGCTGATGGCGCGGCTCGGCTATACGCGCTTCGTGTCGCAGGGCGGCGACTGCGGCTCGGTGATCTCGCACCGGATGGCGATGCAGCGCGTGCAGGGGCTGGCCGGGATTCACGTGAACATGCCGGCGACGGTGCCGCCGGACATCGCGACGCTGCTCGCGACCGATGCGCCCGCGCCGGCTTCGCTGTCGCCGAAGGAAAAGGCCGCGTACGAGAAGCTCGCGACGTTCTATCGCGACAACTGCGGCTACTCGGCGATGATGGTCACGCGGCCGCAGACGGTCGGCTACGCGCTCGCGGATTCGCCGTCGGGGCAGGCCGCGTGGATGTATGACAAGATCTCGCAATGGACGTACAGCGGCGGCGTGCCGGAACGCTCGATTCCACGCGACGAGATCCTCGACGACATTTCGTTGTACTGGCTGACGAACACCGCGACGTCGGCTGCGCAGATCTACTGGGAGGACCACTCGAACAACTTCAACGCGGTGGATATCTCGTTGCCGGCCGCGATCACGGTGTTTCCGGGGGAGATCTATCAGGCGCCGCGCAGTTGGGCCGAGCGCAGTTATCACAACCTGATCTACTTCAACGAAGTCGACAAGGGTGGGCACTTCGCGGCATGGGAGGAGCCTGAACTGTTTGCGCGTGAGGTGCGTGCCGGGTTCCGGCCGCTGCGGCGCGTGTAAGCGCGAGACGGGCGTGCGAACGCAGGCTGGCGGTCATGCGGCCGGCGTTCGCTTTCGAGGGTGTGACGCGTGGTGTCGAGTATCGGATGGGCTCCGGCAATCTTCTCAATGAGATGCAACAGCGGCGGCATCCAGCTCATTGTGATCCGACAGGAAGCGCAAGAGCGTCCAGTTGAATGTCCTGGCGCTGTCGAGATTCGGATGATGCCCGCTTCCAGGCAGTGCACCGAATCGTGCCCCCGGGATCATGGCGGCAAGCCGTTGGCCCTCGATCGCCGGATGAACGCCATCGTCGTCGCTTTGCAGAACCAGCGTCTCGCTGCGGACGAGATTCAGTCTTCTCCGCACGTCGTAATTCGCGATTCCCGCGCAAAGTCGGGCGAGGAACGCCGGATCGGTTCCTGCCGCATGGGCATGGCCGATCTGATATGCGATCTCGCCATCTTCCGTTTGAGCGTAGTCGGCGCTCACCAATAGCGGCCACATTTCCTCGAACCAGCGTGTCGCGCCGTCGCCGCGCTGGAACCTTGCTTTCCAGAGCTCGAACCGGCGCGCGACATCGTCGGCAACCAGGCTCGAGAATCCGTTGCAGACAATCAGCTTGCCGACACGCGACGGCGCGTCGATCGCCACCGATAGTGCAATGGCTCCGCCGAGCGACAGGCCGACCAGGTTCGCGCTTTCGAGCCCGAGATGATCCAGCAGGCATTCCAGGCCGCCGGCGAACGCCTGAATGTCGAGCGTGCGATCCGGATAGGACGACGCGCCGTGACCGGGAAGGTCCGGCACGATCACGCGAAAACCGGCCTGACGCAGGAACGACATCTGGCGCGCCCATGCGCGCCCGCAACTGCCTAAATCGTGAATCAACACGACAGGCGTACCACTGCCGACATCAGCGTAGTAGAGATCATGGTCTCCGAATGATAGTTTTGTCATGGGTCTGCTCCGTAGTCGCGCCCAACATGCGCTCTCGCGATTATCTTAATATTGAGATATATTGATGACAAGCACTCACCGAGAACCCCTTCAAATGCGAGGACATTCATGATTGCGTGGGTCAAGGAGGATCATGTCGACCGTGTGGTGGCTCAATGGCGCCACGAACGCCCCGAGCTCGACGTCGCGTCGATGGAGATCTTCGGCCGGCTCGCGCGGCTGACGAAGCACTGCGAGAAGGCGCGGACGGAGGCGCTGTCGCCGTTTGGTTTCAAGGAAGGCGAATTCGACGTGCTGGCGACGCTTCGGCGTGCCGGCAAGCCTTACGAGCTGTCGCCGACGCAACTTTATCGCTCGCTCATGATCACGTCCGGCGCGATCACCAACCGGTTGATGCGCCTGGAGCAGGCCGACCTCGTCGAGCGTGTGCCGAATCCGCAGGATGGCCGCGGCCTTACCGTGCGGTTGACGCCGGCAGGCCTCGAGCTGATCGATCGGGCCGTGCACGTGCACGTGGATACGCAGAATCTGCTGCTCGGCGGGCTCGAGGCCGATGACCGGACGATGCTTGCGGCGCTCTTGAAGCAGGCGCTGCTCGCCTTGCCGGGAGAGGCGCTGCCGCAGGACGACGCCGACCAGGCGTGACGGAACAGGGCGATCGACGATCGCCGCGGCATGACCGGGGCATTGCGCGGTACCGGGAAACAGTCCAATGACAACAACAACGAGGAAAATCGTGCTCAACAGCAACGTATTGCGCCAACTCGATCTGCAAGACGTGATGGTGTTTCTGTGTCTGTACGAACACAAAAGCGCCCGCCGCACCGCCGAGGTCATGAGCATCAGCCAGCCCACCGTCAGCTATTGCCTGAAGCGGTTGCGCAATTGCTTCCACGACGTGCTCTTCGATGTCGATCACGGCAGCCTCGTCGCGACGGCCAAGGCCGAGGCGATCGAGCCCTATCTGCGAAACGTGATCGATGCGGTGAACCACTGCGCCGACATGGATGACGACCAGGTGGTCGCAACGACCCGCCGCGTGATGCGCGTCTGCGCGCCGGAGTACTTCGAGCTGCTGCTGCTGCCGGGCGTGCTCGAGTCGTTCATGAAGCGCGGCCGCGAAACCTCGCTGATCGTCGACCGCCTCGGCCGCGAACTGCCGGTAGAGCGGCTGCTGGCCGGAGAAATCGATTTCGCGATCGGCTTCGGTCCCGGCTATCACCGGCTGCATCCCGACCTGCAATGGGAATCGGTCCTTTCCGACACGTTTGTGTGTCTGACCGCGTCGCGCAAGCTCGCGCCGTCGACGCGCGTCTCGCTCGACGAATTCTGCGACATGGACCACGTGTTCCCGACGCCGTGGGTATCCGAGCGCAACATGATCGACGGCTGGCTCGAGAAGCTCGGCCGCTCGCGCAGTATCGTCGCGCGCGCCAACACATATCAGGCCTGCGTGAACATCGTCTCGCGGCTGCCGGTTGCCTTGACGTTGCCGCGGCGGCTGATCCCGTACCTGTCGATTCCGTCGACCGCGCAGATCTGCGAGGTGCCGCTCGGCTTCCCGACCTTCACGCTGGACGTGATCTGGGCGACGCCGATGGAAAAGAACCCCGACATCCGCACCATGCGCACGCTGTTCAAGGATCTCGCGAGCGCCAACGCGCTCGAGCCGGGGGAGTTGCCCGCATAGCCGCAATCGGCCCGCGCCGGCCGGCGATTGCCGCCGTCCGGTTTATTGCCGGTGAGGAAGCAAAGCCGGGTTTCCTTGCAGTACCCTAAACAAAATTTACATCCACCATTTAATTTTTAAAACGGTGTGCCCAGCCGTGTCGGTAGATTGGTCAGTGTTCGACGAAGCCGTGCTTCGAACGCAAAACTAACCACCCTGAGAGGCAACCATGATGGATGTTGTTGACGTAGTCACCGCGCAGGTTCAGCACAAACCGTTGCCGCGTTTCGGCTTCGAGTTGATCGAAAGCCTCGAGCCCGGTCAAAAGGCGATCGACCTTGTCGATACCGACCAGTTGTACGAGCAGCTCGCCCATTCGGGTGTCGTGATCTATCGCAATTTCGCGGATACGCTCGACGATTTCAACCGCTTCGTCAGCCAGCATTCGGCGCGCGTCACGTTCGATCCGGCGCGCAAGACCTCGACGGAAAACACCGCGGAAATCGATGCCGGCGAGCTCGAAATGGGCCTGCACCGTGAGAACGGCAACCTGCCGTTCACGCCCGACCTGCAATGGTTCTACTGCCTCGAGCCGGCTCGCGTCGGCTCCGAGACGACGATCTGCGACGGGCAGCGCGTGCTGCACGAACTGACGCCGGCCGTGCGTCGCCTGTTCGAGCAACGCCAGATCAAGTATTCGCGCCGTATTCCCTGGCCGAACGTGCAACGCTTCCTGAGCGTCGAGCTGCAGGTGCCGGCGCACGAGGTGAACGACTCGCATCTCGAGATCGTCAACCAGCGCGTGCGAGGCCAGCACTATCGCCGCCTCGACCCGTTTCTCGTGTCGTCCGAGCGCGTGACCGATGCGATCACCGCCAGCTGCTTCTCCGGCCGTCGCGCGTTCTGCAACTCGCTGCTCGGCCCGAGCGTGAACTACGAGCCGCCGCTGATCACGTGGGCCGACGGCACCGACATCGATTTCGAGGTGTGGGACGAAATCAAGGACGTGACCGCCCGTTATACGTATGACCTGTTCTGGAACAAGGGCGACATCGTCGCGATCGACAACAGCCGCGTGATGCACGGCCGCCGCCGTCTCGCGGACACGGGGCGCCGCATCTTCGGTGCACAAAGCTATCGCAAGGGAGCAATTGCATGATCAGCGCACTCATCGAACGTCATTTCGCCGAAGCACCGAACCGCATTGTCGTGCGGGAAATGGACGGCCGTGAATACTCGCTGGACGAACTGCGCGCGGACGTGACGCGGATCGCCGGCAAGCTGGAAGATGTATACGGCGATTGCAGCGGTCTCGTGTTCGGTATTGCCGCGCGCTCCAGCTACACGTGGGTGGCGACGATGCTCGCGATCTTCCGCGTGAAGGCCGTGTTGTTGCCGGTGCCGATCGAGTTCTCCGACGAGCAGATCGGCAGCCTGCTGCACAAGGCAACCGCGATTTTCGCGCAGGATGCGAAAACCGCCGCACGCATCGGTTCGATCCTGCCCGGCATCTCATGCATCAACGCCGCGAGCGAGCACGACGGATGGCCTGCGGCGGGTGCACCCACCGGCGAGCGGATCGAGCCGGGCATCTGCGGGATCATCCATACGTCCGGTACGACGTCGAAGCCGAAGGGCGTGAAGATCCGCGACGAGGCCGTCGGCCTGCTCGTGACGAACGTGCTGAAGCGTGTGCCGGCCGGCCCGCTCGACTACCTGTCGATCGTGCCGATGAGCCTGCTGATCGAACAGGTGCTCGGCGTGTTCCTGCCGGTGCTGTCCGGCGGCTCGCTGACGCTGATGCCCGCGAACTACGCCGAGTACGGCGCACGCAGCGGCAATGCGCGCGACTACCTGGACCTGATCGCCCGCGTCGATCCGAATTTCCTGTACCTGCCGCCGAAGCTGCTCGAGGAGGCCGACGCATTGCTGGAGTCGACCAGTACGACGCAACTGTTCGGCCGCCGCAATCCGCACATCATCACGGGCGGCGCGAAGATTCCGGCCACCGTGCTCGAATCGCTGGACAAGCACGGCGTGCAGGTCTACGAGGCCTACGGGCTCAGCGAGAACAGTTCGATCATCTCGCTGAACTATCCGGGGCAGCGCCGCATCGGCTCGGCCGGCACGCTGCTCGACGGGATCGTGCCGGTGATCGTCGACGGCGAGCTGCGCGTGCGCACGCCGACGCTCTGCGCGGGCTACTACAACTCGGACGATACGTCGTGCGAACTCACCGACGGCTACCTGCACACCGGCGACATCGCGGAGATCGTCGATGGTTTCCTGTACATCACCGGCCGCAAGAAGCACGTGATCATCCTGTCGACGGCGCGCAACATCTCGCCGGAATGGGTGGAGACGGTCTACAAGGAAAGCGCGCTGATCGACGACATCGTGGTGTTCGGCGAAGGGCGCGAGGAGCCTGCGGCGATCGTGCTGTCCGAGCACGGCGAAGCGGCGGTGCGCGACGAGATGGCGCGGCTCGAACCGCGGCTGGCGGATTTCGCGCGCGTGCGGCGGGTCCGGGTCGTGACGGACATCGAGCGTTTCCGCAAGGATTACTACACGGTTACCGGGCGGCCGCGCCGTCAGCTGATCGAGCGTGATCATGCGGCGTCGCTGTACTGACCGGGAGCCGAACGTGCACATCGTACGAAGCTTTCATCCGGGCCAGGGCGCCTATCGCGAGATGCAGCTCGCGGTCTCGCAGCACTACTACCAGGCGCACGGCGCGCGGCCGGAGCCTCGCCCGGACCAGTTCTGGTGCCTGACCGACCGCGCGATGACGTTGCCCGGCTACGCATGCCTGGGGCTCAGCTGGGGCGACAGCGCCCCGCTGTTCTCCGAGCACTACCTCGACGAATCGCTGACGAGCCTTTACGGGCTGTCGCGTGCGGAGCTGGTCGAGCTCGGGCAGTTCTCGTCGTTCGGCTCGAAGGGCGCGGGGCGCTACCTGATCGCGAACGTGTTCCGCACACTGGCCCAGCATCACTACCGGTACGTGCTGATGACGGCGACGGAGCGGGTGCGTCACATCGTGCAGTCGTTGCAGATCGCGTATGACGACCTCGGCCGCGCCTGCGTGAGCCGGGTACGTGACAGACATGTCGACTGGGGTACGTACTACGACAACGCACCGCGCGTCATCATGGTGAAGATCGACGACATGGCCAGGCGCAACGATTTGCCGATGTGGAGCCCGCTCGACGATCCGCCGCCGGCACGTATGCCGCTGAGGCAGGTTGAATGCACCGCAAACGGTCACTGATCCCGACGGGCCGCACGCACTCGCGTCGGCCTGTCCCGTCATTTCAGGAACGTCCCCATGTCCGACTCAAACAGATACGAAAACTTCCTCGTGTTCCTGGCGCCGCTGATCAACAGCGTCGGCGGGATCGCGATCGACCTCTATTCGCCGAGCATCCCGGCCATCGGTCGAGAACTCAACGTCATGCCGAGCATGATGCAGAACACGATCACGATCACGCTCGTGTTCTATGCGATCGGCCAGCTCGCATTCGGCATGCTGGCCGACTGGTGGGGCCGACGCCCGTCGGTACTCTTCGGCCTTGCGCTGTTCATCGCCGGTAGTGCGATCGCGGTCGTCGCGCCGTCGTTCGAGGTGCTGATGGCAGGACGCGCGATCCAGGGCTTCGCGATCGGCTCATGCCAGGTCGTCGCGCGCGCCGTGCTGGTCGACCGGCTCAAGGGCGACCGCTTCCGCGTCGCGATCGTCTACCTCAGCCTGGCGTTCGGGCTCGGCCCCGTGATCGCGCCGTATATCGGCGGACACGTTCAGGAGTGGGCCGGCTGGCGCTGGAACTTCGTCGTCTACTGCGGCTACGGGCTCGTCGTGCTGTCGTTCGCGTTCGCGGGCCTGCGCGAGACGCTGCGGCCGGAGTTGCGGCGCACGCCGCGGCAAACCATCGCGGGCTATCGCGAGATCCTGTCCGATCCGCAGTTCCAGTCGGCCGTCGCGTTGCTCGGGATGAGCTTCTCGGCGTTCCTGATGTGGAACGTGATCGGGCCGTACATCGTGCAGTTCCGCCTCGGGCATTCCGCGTCGTACTTCGGTTCGACCGCGCTCGGCGTCGGGCTGTGCTACCTCGGCGGCACGACGCTGAACCGCAGCCTGATCCGGCGCTACAGCGGCGAGCAGCTGATGCGCGGCGGCATTGCGACCTTTGCGCTCGGGGTGGCCTGCGTGGCGTCGAGCGGCGGTGAACTGATCCTGGTGACCGCACTCGGCGGGATCATGCTGATCGCGTTTGCGCAGGGCTTCATCTTCTCCAACGCGATGGCGCGCTCGATGGCCCTGTTCCCGGGCCGCGCGGGCGCCGCCGCGAGCCTGCAGGGGTGCCTGATGCTGGCGCTCGGCTCCATCGTGTCGGGGGTCGTCAGCGCACTGCCCATGGAGACGAACGCGGCGATTGCCATCATGTTCGCGTGTTTGCTGGGCGTGACCATGATCGGTTTCAGGCAGCTGCATCGCCTGCATCCGCAGGTGGCGCGATGAAGACCGCCGTCGCACTCGTGCTGCGGCTCGTACTGGGCGCGTTCTGGATCTGGGCCGGCCTGACGAAGATCGTCGGGCACTTCGATGCGGGGCCGTTCCTGACAGCTGCCGTCGCGCGATCCACGGCGGCGCCCGAAGCCGTGCGGCTCGCGCTGACCAGCGCGATCGGACACGTGGCGCTGCCGCACGTCGCCGCGGTCAACCTGGCCGTGCCCTGGCTCGAACTGGCGGCAGGGCTGTCGATCCTGCTCGGCATCGCAACCGCATGGGGGATTGCCGGCGCGGCGGCGATGTCGGTGCTGTTCCTGATGTGCGGGGCGGTCAGTACCAATCCATTGCTGCTGTTCGGTGCCGTCCTGTTGGCCATGTCACACCCGTATGCGCGCGCATGGACCCTTCATGCGTCGCGTTCGCCTGCCGCGACCATCTGACTTCGTGGCGGGTGTCTTTTCACCGCATGTCCCGTTCGTCCCGGGCATGCGGTTTTTTTTCGTGTCAGGCATGCGAAATATTTAAACAGGGATTCAAAAAATTGACATCCCGGCCGGGCCGCTCCACACAAACTGATGTCATGACTGATTCATCGGGGAGATATCAGTGAAACGCTCAATGTTTTTTACCGCAGGCGTGTTGATTGTCCTGTTCGGCGCGTTGTTCCTGTGGCGCACCGAACGTGTATCGGCCGCCGATCGGCCTGCACCGCCACCGGCGCCATTGCCGGTCGAGACCGTCGTCGTGAATCCGCAGGCGACGGCGCCGACGCTCGATGCGGTCGGCTCGCTCGAAGCGGTGCGGCAGGTGACGATCGCGCCGGAAGTCGCGGGCCGCATCGTCGGCATCCAGTTCGTCGCGGGCTCGCGCGTGAGTGCCGGGCAAACGCTCGTGCAGCTTTACGACGCGCCCGAACAGGCGAAGCTCGCCGGGCTGCAGGCGAAGGCCGACTATACGCGCCGGCAGTTCGCACGCGCCGAGCAGCTCGTGCCGAACGGGGCCGAGCCGAAGGCGGCATTCGACGCACGCCGCTACGAGCTCGACGCCGCGCGCGCCGATATCCGCGAGACCCAGGCGGTCATTACGCAGAAGTTGATCCGCGCGCCGTTTTCCGGCGTGATCGGCCTGCGCCGCGTCAACCTCGGGCAGTACCTGAACCCGGGCGATGCGATCGCGACGCTCACCGATCTCGACGAGTTGCACGCGAACTTCACGGTGCCGCAGAAGGCATTGAGCCGCGTGGCGCTCGGCCAGACCGTGCGCGTGACGGCGGATGCGTATCCGGGCCGGGCCTTCGAAGGGCGCGTGACCGCGATCGAGCCGCAGGTCGGCGACGAGACCCGCAACATCACCGTGCAGGCCACCGTGGCCAACACCGGCCAGTTGCTGCGCCCGGGGATGTATATCGACGCGCACCTGGCGCTGCCGGGGCGCGACGCGGTGATCAGCGTGCCGGATACCGCGGTGCAGACCTCGCAGGCGGGCGACACCGTGGTCGTGGTCGAGCAGCGCGACGGGCGCGGTGTCGGCATTGCGCGCGTGCGCCAGGTGCGGACCGGTGCGCGCGAGCGTGGCCGCATCGTCATCGACGACGGGCTGCGCGCGGGCGACGTGGTCGTGACGACGGGGCAGTTGCGCGTTGCGCCGGGCGCGAAGGTGCAGGTGCTGGCCGATGCGTCCACGCAACGGGAGACGGTGCGATGAGCCAGACCACGCAAGGCGCGCGTTTCACCGACATCTTCGTGCGGCGGCCGGTGCTGTCGCTCGTCTGCAGCCTGCTGATCCTGCTGGTGGGCCTGCGCTCGCTCGGCGCGCTGCCGGTGCGCCAGTATCCGATGCTGGAGAGCGCGACGATCAGCATCGAGACGGCCTATCCCGGTGCGTCGCAGGCGTTGATGCAGGGTTTCGTGACGACGCCGATCGCACAGTCGATCGCGACCGCGGACGGCATCGAGTATCTGACCTCCACGTCGACGCAGGGCAAGAGCGTCGTGAAGGCGCGGCTGCGCCTGAATGCGAACGCCGACCGCGCGATGACGGAAATCATGGCGAAGGTGCAGGAGGTCAAGTACAAGATGCCCGAGGGCGCGTACGACTCCGTGATCACCAAGCTGACCGACGCGCCGACGGCCGTCATGTATCTCGGCTTCTCGAGCGATACGTTGTCGATCCCCGAGATCACCGACTACGTGGTCCGGGTCGCGCAGCCGCTGGTCACCACGGTGCCGGGCGTCGCGTCGGCCGAAATCGTCGGCGGGCAGAATCTCGCGATGCGGGTCTGGCTCGACGCGTCGCGGCTCGCCGCGCACG
Source organism: Burkholderia sp. BCC1972 (assembly GCF_905339605.1). Taxonomy (NCBI): domain Bacteria; kingdom Pseudomonadati; phylum Pseudomonadota; class Betaproteobacteria; order Burkholderiales; family Burkholderiaceae; genus Burkholderia; species Burkholderia sp. BCC1972. The sequence continues at coordinate 74,489 of NZ_CAJPGH010000007.1, forward strand.
GGCTGTCGGCCGCCGATGTCGCGGCCGCGCTGAAGGCGAACAACGTCCAGGCCGCACCGGGCCAGTTGAAGGGCGCGCTGACCGTTGCCGACATTTCCGCGAACACCGACCTGACCGACGTCGGTGCGTTCGGCAACCTCGTCGTGAAATCGGCTGCGAACGGCAGCTTCGTGCGCTTGCGCGACGTCGCGACGATCGAGCTGGGCGGCCAGCAATACAACGCGAGCGCGCTGATGAACGGGCACCGCGCCGTCAACATCGCGATCAACGCGACGCCGTCGGGCAACCCGCTCGACATCGTGCGCGGCGTCCAGGCGCTGCTGCCGACGATGGAGCGCAGCAAGCCGGCCAGCATCAGGATCGGCGACGTGTTCGACGTCGCGCGCTTCGTCAACGCGTCGATCGACGAGGTGCGCGAGACGATCATCGAGGCGATCGCGATCGTCGTGGTCGTGATCTTCCTGTTCCTCGGCTCGTTCCGCGCGGTCGTGATCCCGGTCGTGACGATTCCGCTCGCGCTCGTCGGCTCCGCCACGCTGATGCTGGCCGCGGGCTTCTCGCTGAACCTGCTCACGCTGCTCGCGATGGTGCTGGCGATCGGGCTGGTCGTCGACGACGCGATCGTCGTGGTCGAGAACATTCACCGGCACATCGAATCCGGCGAGCCGCCCGCGCGCGCGGCGCTGCTCGGCGCGCGCGAGATCGCGTCGCCGGTGATCGTGATGACCATCACGCTCATTGCGGTGTATGCGCCGATCGGGCTGATGGGCGGGCTGACCGGCTCGCTGTTCCGCGAATTCGCTTTCACGCTCGCAGGGGCGGTGTGCGTGTCCGCGGTGATCGCGCTGACGCTTTCGCCGATGCTGAGCTCGCTGCTGCTCGACAGCCGGATGTCGGAGGGCCGTGTCGCGCGGGCGATCGAACACACGCTGTCGCGCGTCACGCACGGGTACCGCCGCCTGCTGCACGCGAGCCTCGCGGCACGGCCGGCGGTGCTGGTGTTCGGCGCGGGCGTGCTGCTGGGTATCGGCGTGCTGTTCAGCGGCGTGAAGCGGGAACTGGCGCCGCAGGAGGACCAGGGCTCGATCATGCTGCAGGTGAAGGCGCCGCAGTATGCAAACCTCGACTACCTCGAACGCTACGCGCCGCAGGTCGAGAAGGTGTTCCGCTCGTTGCCCGAAGCGGATACGAGCTTCGTGCTGAACGGCGTCGGCGGGGCCAATCTCGGCTTTGCCGGCGTGAACCTCGTCGACTGGTCGAAGCGCACACGCGGTGCGGCCGACCTGCAGGCGCTCGTGCAGGCGCGCGCGAACGCGATCGCCGGCGACCAGGTGTTCACGTTCCTGCTGCCGTCGCTGCCCGCGTCGAGCGGCGGCCTGCCGATCCAGATGGTGCTGCGCGCGCCCGCAGACTTCAAGGACATCTTCGCGACGATGGACAAACTGAAGGCCGCCGCGTCGAAGAGCGGGCTGTTCGCGGTGGTCGACAGCGATCTGACGTTCGACAGCCGCGCGGTCGGCGTGACGATCGACCGCAACCAGGCGAATGCGCTCGGCGTGACGATGAAGGACATCGCCGATACGCTCGCGGTGCTCGTGGGCGAGAACTACGTGAACCGCTTCGACCACAACGGCCGCTCGTACGACGTGATTCCGCAGGTCGCGCGCGCGGAGCGCCTGTCGTCGGAGATGCTGAACCGCTACTACGTGAAAACGCGCGGCGGCAAGATGGTGGCGCTGTCGACCGTCGTGCGCGTGTCGAACGGCAGCCAGGCGAACGCACTCACGCAGTTCAACCAGTTGAACTCGGCGACCCTGTCGGCGGTGGCCGCGCCCGGCGTGACGATGGGACAAGCGGTCGAGTTTCTGCAGAAGCAGTCGCTGCCGGCCGGCTATGACATCGACTGGCTCGGTGAATCGCGGCAATACGTGCAGGAGGGCAATCGGCTGACGGTCACGTTCGTGTTCGCACTCGTCGTCATCTTTCTGGTGCTTGCCGCACAGTTCGAAAGCCTGCGCGATCCGCTGGTGATCCTCGTGTCGGTGCCGCTGTCGGTGTGCGGTGCGCTGGTGCCGCTGTACCTCGGCTTCGCGACGCTGAACATCTATACGCAGATCGGGCTCGTGACGCTGATCGGCCTGATTTCCAAGCACGGGATCCTGATGGTGAGCTTCGCGAACGAGCTGCAACGCACGCAGCACCTCGACCGGCGCGCGGCGATCGAGCACGCAGCCGCAGTACGGCTGCGGCCGATCCTGATGACGACGGCCGCGATGGTCGCCGGGCTCGTGCCGCTGATTTTCGCGCGCGGCGCGGGTGCGGCCAGCCGCTTCGCGATCGGGATCACGGTGTCGACCGGCATGCTGGTCGGTACGCTGTTCACGCTGTTCGTGCTGCCGACCGTGTACACGCTGATCGCGAAGCGTCATCGCGAGGCGGCGACCAGCGAGCGCGCTCGCGTGCTGGAGGCCGTATGAGCGTGCAATCTGAAACGCGTGCCGCGGCGGTGCGCAACGGGAGCAACATGAGTCGAATTCGCATGGCGGCGGTTGCGGCGGCCGCGCTCTTCGCCGCGGGCTGCACGATGGCGCCGCACTACACGCGGCCCGACGCACCCGTCGCGCAGGCGTACCCGGCCGGCGGCGTCTATGCGACGCAGCCGGGCGCCGCAGCGGGTGCACGCAGCGCGAACGGCCAGGCCGCGGCGGCCATCGGCTGGCGCGAATTCTTCGCCGATCCGCGCCTGCAGCGGCTGATCGAGATCGCGCTGTCGAACAATCGCGATCTGCGTGTGGCGGTGCTGAATATCGAGGCGGCGCGCGCGCAGTACCAGATCACGCGCGCGGCGCTGTTTCCGACGCTGGACGGTATGGCGACGGGAAACATTCAGCGCTATCCGCAGGGTGTCTCGCCGACCAGCCAGGCGATCATCTCGCGCACCTATGACGTCGGCCTTTCGGCGTCGTGGGAGCTCGACCTGTTCGGCCGCGTGCAGAGCCTGAAGGATCAAGCGCTTGCACAATACCTGTCGACTGCATACGCACGGCAGGCATCGGAAATCTCGCTGGTGTCGCAGGTGGCCGATCAATACCTGACACTGCTGTCGACCGACGATCTGCTGCAGGTCACGGAGAACACGCTGAAGACCGCGCGGGCATCGTATGGCCTGACGAAGCTGCAGTTCGACAACGGCACCGGCACGGAACTCGACTTGCGTCAGGCGCAGACGGTCGTCGAAACGGCGCTCGCGAACCAGCAGGCACAGGCGCGTGCACGCGCACAGGCGCTGAATGCGCTGGTGCAACTGGTCGGCGAACCGCTGCCGGAAGACTTGCCGCCGGGCTTGTCGCTCGATGCGCAGAACCTGCTCCCGGACGTGCCGGCCGGTTTGCCGTCGGACCTGCTGACGCGTCGTCCGGACGTGATGCAGGCCGAGCAGGCGCTGCTGGCCGCGAACGCGAACATCGGTGCGGCCCGCGCGGCGTTCTTCCCGAAGATCTCGCTGACGGCCGCGTTCGGCACCGCGAGCCCGACGTTGGGCGGTCTGTTCAAGGCCGGCACGGCGGCGTGGTCGTTTGCGCCGAGCATCGCGTTGCCGATCTTCGAAGGCGGCTCGAACATCGCGAACCTCGATCTCGCGCACGTGCAGAAGCGCATCGAGATCGCGAACTACGAGAAGGCGATCCAGTCGGCGTTCCGCGAAGTGGCGGATGGCCTGGCCGCACGCGGCACGTACGACCAGCAGATCGCGGCGCTCGAGCGCAACGAGCACGCGCAGCAGCGACGTTTCGACCTGTCGGACCTGCGCTACAAGAGCGGTGCCGACAGCTACCTGTCGGTGTTGACCGCACAAACCGACCTGTACGCGGCGCAGCAGTCGCTGATCAATGCGCGTCTGGCGCGCTGGACGAACCTGGTCGACCTGTACCGTGCGCTGGGGGGCGGATGGATCCAGCATCGTGGCGAGATGCCGCGTCCGGCAGATCAGCCGATCGCATTCAGATAGCCGGGGATGTCCGGGCGCGGCCCGGACGCAACCAGCCGGAGGCATGACATCGACGAACGCAGGCCCGCGCAGTCAGGCGGCGTGCGTTCGTTTCTGTTTTACGGCGAAAACAGCGGTGACATGAATGATCGCTGTCTGCGGAAGCACCACGCGCTTTCGCACACGATTGAATGACATATCGATGAAATGCGCCATCCTGCGTTGAAACATTTCACCGTAATTATCTGATTCAAAATCGATTTTGATAAAAATCAAAATATGTCGCATGAATGATCGGGCGTAATTAAACCCTCAATACAATGATTCGCGACGGAAAGCCCAATTCAAAAATACGACCCGAGGTTTCGCGATGACGAACAACGACGTGCGCGAATCGCGTGTGTCTTGCAATGGCACGCGGTTGCTTGAAGGCAAGAGGGGAATCGTCGTCGGACTGGCGAACGAGCAGAGTATCGCCTGGGGATGCGCGCGCGCCTTTCGCGCCGCGGGTGCCGAGCTGGCCGTGACCTGGCAATCCGACCGCGCGTTGCCGTACGTCGAGCCGCTGCTGGAACAACTGGAGCCGGCGATTGCGATGCCCGTCGACGTGAGTCGCGCCGACCAGATGCGCGAGGTCTTCGACACGATCGGCGAGCAGTGGGGCAGCCTCGATTTCCTGCTGCATGCCGTTGCTTATGCACCCAGGGCCGATCTGCACGCGCGGGTTGTCGACAGTTCGCCGGAAGGGTTCGCGCTCGCGATGGACACCTCCTGCCATTCGTTCATCAGGATGGCGAAACTTGCCGAGCCGTTGATGACCTCCGGCGGCAGCCTGATGGCGATGACCTACATCGGCGCCGACCAGGTGATCGCCGAGTACGGCGTGATGGGGCCGGTCAAGGCGGCGCTGGAAGCCGCCGTTCGCTACCTGGCCGTCGAGCTTGGGCCGGCAGGCATTCGCGTGCATGCGGTCTCGCCCGGCGCATTGCCCACGCGGGCGGCCTCCGGGCTGCCGAACTTCGATCGCCTGCTCGACGACACCGCCCGGCGTGCGCCATTGCGCCGGCCGCTCGACATCGACGATGTCGGCGCGTTGTGCACCTTTCTTGCCAGCGACGCCGCCCGCGCGATGACCGGCGGCGTTCACTACATCGACGTGGGGATGCACATGCTCGGCTGACGCGAGGCGGCCGCTCCCGGAATGCGTCGAGATTCACCTTGCCCCTCTGGAGAACAGTGTTATGGATGCTGCCACGCAACTGGCGCGCAGTCACGAGATCGCCGCGGAGATTGTCCATGTGCTGCAAAAGCGCACGCAGCACGCGATCGAACAGTACGGGAAGCGGCTGGGCGAAGCACTCGACGGCAGCGATCGCGACAGTCGCGACCCGAGTGCCGCTCTCGTCGGCACGCCTTTCTCGCCGCTGAGCGCATGGCATTACGCGGTCGACGCCGTGCAGCGCTCGCTGCTGTTCTGGGACACGCTGCGCGAGCGCGGCACGCAATACGTCGAGCGCACGGCCCGGGGGCTCACGCCGGTGCTGCATTTCGACTACGAGGTCGTGCTCGACGGCCGGCAGTTCGCGCAGCCCGTCAATTACGCGCTCGTTCACATCCAGCCGCCGGACGGCGTGATCGTCGATGCCGCGAAGCGGCCTTACCTGATCATCGATCCGCGCGCGGGGCACGGCCCCGGCATCGGCGGCTTCAAGGACGATTCGCAAGTGGGTGTGGCGTTGCGCGCGGGCCATCCCGTGTACTTCGTCGTGTTCTTCCAGGAGCCCGAGCCCGGCCAGACGTTGCTCGACGTGTGTGCGGCGGAACAGGCGTTCGTCCGGAAGGTGCGGGAACTGCATCCGGACAGCCTCAAGCCGGCGATCGTCGGCAACTGCCAGGGCGGCTGGGCCGCGATGATGCTCGCGAGCTCGTCGGCGGACGATACGGGCCCGATCGTGATCAACGGCGCCCCGATGTCGTACTGGAGCGGTGCGTGGAGCGAGGGGCCCGGCGACAATCCGATGCGCTATGCCGGCGGCCTGCTCGGCGGTACCTGGCTCGCATCGCTCGCGTCGGACTTGGGCAACGGCAAGTTCGACGGCGCCTATCTCGTGCAGAACTTCGAGAACCTGAACCCGGCGAACACGTTGTGGGACAAGTATTACCACGTGTACGACAACATCGACACCGAGCCGCCGCGCTTCCTCGAGTTCGAGCGCTGGTGGGGCGGTTACTACCTGATGAACCGCGAGGAGATCGAATGGATCACGCGCAACCTGTTCATCGGCAACAAGCTCTGGACCGGCGAGGTGCGCGACGGCACGGGCAAGGCGTTCGACCTTCGCGAGATCCGCTCGCCGATCATCCTGTTCGCGTCGATGGGCGACAACATCACGCCGCCGCAGCAGGCATTCAACTGGGTCGCGGACATCTACGGCAGCACCGAGGAGATCAAGTCGCGCGGGCAGGTCATCATCGGGTTGATGGAAGAGGACGTGGGGCATCTCGGCATCTTCGTGTCGGGCAAGGTCGCCAAGAAGGAGCACGCACAGATCGTCAGCGTGCTGGATGCGGTCGAGACGCTGCCGCCCGGCCTCTATGCGATGTCGATCGAGGAGGTGAAAGGCGCCGGCGGGAAGGTCGCCTACGACGTCACCTTCGCCGAGCACCGTCTCGAAGAGATCGCGCAGCACTTCAACCGCTTCGGGCGTAAGGACGAACATGCGTTCGAGGCCGTCGCCGAGCTGTCCGAATTCACGCAGCGCGCCTATGAACTGTTCTTGCAGCCGTTCGTGCAGCAGGCGTCGAACGAAACCACGGCTCGCCTGTTGCGCGATTTTCATCCGCTGCGCTTTCAGCGCTGGGCGTTTTCGGACCTGAATCCCTGGCTTGGCTGGCTGAAGCCGGCTGCCGACACGGTCAAGGCCCAGCGTCAGCCGGCCGACGATATCGAGCCGTGGCGCAAGCTCGAACGCCGCGGCTCGGACATCGTCAGCGCCTCGCTCGATTTTTTCCGCGCGATCCGCGATGCAAGTACCGAGTCGCTGTTCTTCTCGCTGTACACGCAGCCTTTCATGCTTCGTTTCGCGGAGCAGTATCACGATCGTCACGCGGCTTCGCCGGTCGTGACGGACCCTCGCGACCTGCCGTTCGTGAAGGATGCGCTCGCATCGATCGACCAGGGTGGCTACACCGAGGCGGTGGCGCGCGCGGCATTCCTGCTCGAACGCAGCGGCGAACCGCTTCCGCTGGCGCAGCTCGCGACCGAGCGTGAACTCGCCGAAGCCTACGCCGAGTATCTGCCGGACCTGCCGCCCGACCAGTGGCGGCGCATCTATGGCGAGCAGGAGCTCATCGCGACCTACGCGCCGCACCAGGCCGTCGCCACGCTGCCGGCGCTGCTGGCCCGGCCGGAGGATCGCCAGCGGCTGCTGACGTTGCTGGACAAGCTGCTGGGCGATCCGCGCGTGCAAAGCGCGTCGGTGAGCGAGCCACAGTGGGCGGCCCTGCAACGCATCCGCGCGGTGCTGGGTGCGCCTCCTGCAATACGGCCGGCCACGGGGCCGGTAGCAGCACTCGATCGTGTGCAGTGACGGACAGCAAGGAACCGCGATGGAAACCAGACACGAGAAATACCGCCGTCTCATCGAACACTGCGAGGCGCTGGCGCCGATGCCGACTGCCGTCGTCCACCCGTGCGATCGAAGCTCGCTCGAGGGGGCGCTGGAGGCGGCGCGCAAGCGGCTGATCGAACCGATCCTGGTCGGCCCGCGTGCACGGATCGAAGCGACCGCCGCGGAGTTCGGGCTGTCGATCAGCGATCGCGAGATCGTCGATGCGCCGTACAGCGAGGCATCGGCGGCGGCCGCGGTGCGGCTCGTCCGCGATGGCCGGGCTACCGCGCTGATGAAGGGCAGCCTGCACACCGACGAGCTCATGGCCGAAGTGGTGCGGCACGATGCCGGATTGCGCACCGGCCGGCGCATCAGCCATTGCTTCGTGATGGACGTGCCTGCGCACGCCGATCCGCTGATCGTGACCGACGCGGCGATCAATATCGCGCCGACGCTCGAGGAAAAAGCCGACATCCTGCAGAACGCGATCGATCTGGCACATGCGCTGGCATTTCCGCAGGTCTACGTGGCGATTCTCTCCGCCATGGAGACGGTCAACCCGAAAGTGCCGTCGACGCTCGAAGCCGCCGCGCTGTGCAAGATGGTGGATCGGCGGCAGATTACCGGCGCGCTCGTCGACGGCCCGCTCGCGCTCGACAACGCGATCGATCCCGAGGCCGCACGCATCAAGCAGATCGATTCGCCGGTGGCCGGGCACGCGAACGTGCTGATGGTGCCGGACCTCGAAGCGGGCAACATGCTCGCCAAGAGCCTGTCTTTCCTGGCCGGCGCGGACGCGGCCGGGATCGTGCTCGGCGCGCGCGTGCCGATCATCCTGACGAGTCGTGCCGATTCGTTGATTACCCGGCTCGCTTCATGCGCGGTCGCGATGCTTGTCGCGAACGGCCAGCGTGAAGCGGCCAGCCGCGCGGGGTGACGCCATGGCAGACGTGATCCTGGTGCTGAATGCCGGCTCGTCGAGCATCAAGTTTTCCGCGTTCGACGTGCAGCGCGATTCGCTCGGGCTGATCGTGCACGGTCAGGTCGATGGTCTCTATACGGCCACCGCGCACTTCAGCGCCGTCGACCATCACGCGGAGCGTCACGAGCACCAATGGGCCGGCGGCGACACGTTCGGCCATCAAGAGGGGCTCGCGCAGATCGCCGCGTTCCTGGAGGCCCACCAGGAAGGGCACCGGCTCGCGGCGGTGGGCCATCGTGTCGTGCATGGCGGGCAGCGCTTCAGCGGCCCGGTGCGCGTCACGCCCGAGATCGTGGCCGAGCTGGAAAAGCTCACGCCGCTCGCGCCGTTGCATCAACCGCACAACCTCACGCCGATTCGCATCCTCGAAGCGGTGCAGCCCGGTATCGAGCAGGTCGCCTGCTTCGACACGGCGTTCCACTGCACGCAGCCCGCGGTGTCCCAGGCGTTCGCGCTGCCCGAGTCGATCACCAGCCAGGGTGTGCGCCGCTACGGTTTCCACGGGCTCTCGTACGAGTACATCGCGAGCGTGCTGCCCGACGTCGCGCCACGGGCGGCGCGCGGGCGCACGGTCGTCGCGCACCTTGGCAACGGCGCGAGCATGTGTGCGCTCGTTGCAGGCAAGAGCGTCGCGAGCACGATGGGGTTCACGGCGGTCGACGGACTGCCGATGGGCACGCGGTGCGGCAACCTGGATCCGGGCGTCGTGCTCTTCCTGATGGAAGAACTCGGGATGGACGTGCGCGCGGTCGAGGATCTGCTTTATCGGCGCGCCGGACTGCTCGGCGTATCCGGCATTTCGAGCGACATGCGGACCTTGCTCGCGAGCGACGATCCGCATGCGCGCTTCGCGATCGAGCTGTACGTCTACCGCATCGCGCGCGAACTCGGGTCGCTTGCCGCCGCCATGGAGGGCATCGACGCCATCGTCTTCACGGCGGGGATCGGCGAGCATGCGCAGGCGATTCGCGAAGGCGCGATGCGCCGTGCGGCGTGGCTCGGCGTCGAGATCGACGTCGAAGCGAACAGCACGGGCGGGCCGCTCGTCACGACGGCGTCGAGCCGCGTACCGGCGTGGGTGATCCCGACCAACGAAGAACTGATGATCGCGCACCATACGCGCCGGTTGATCCGCTGACGGACGGACGAACACACAACGAAAGGAGCCGTCATGGCCGAACTGTTGCTGGTCAATGTCGAAGAACACGCACGCGACGACGAGGTCGGCGCGTTCCTGACGCGGCATGGATTCCCGCTGTTCGATTCGATCGAACGCGTGCCGGCCGGGATCGGCGACCCCATCGCGCTGCTCAGGTTCAGTACGCTGTCGTCGGTGGGGCTCTACACGCTGCGCGCGCGGATCGACCACATTTCGTGGCGGGGGCGATCGATTCGTGCGCATATCCTGCCGGATCGGAAGGCGTGAACGGATTCGCGCGTCGGTGTGGTTCGAGCGTCGATTGCGGGCCGACCGTCATGCGGCCCAACGCCGATACGCGTTTCCCGCACGATTTTTGAATCGCCGTGTGTCGTGTTCGCACCTGGATACGTTGGGATACAAAGCCTCCAGATGGTTCGGATATAAATCCGGTGAAGCGATTCACACGGCGGCGCGGTGCCATGCGCCGCCGCTGCGAACGGCGAAACCGGATTGCCCGCACGTGCGCGGGCCCCTTCCTTAGCGATCGACACTGGAGAACGAGTCATGCCTGATACCGTGAACACCCGCCGCCGCCTGATCCTGGGCTCGACGCTGGCGAGCCTGAGCCTTGCCGACCTTGGGTTCAGCGCGCTCGCGCATGCGCAGTCGGCCCCCGATGCCTCGACTGCGAAGCGCGCGGCCGGCGTCGCGTCGCTGGGCACGATCCACCAGATCGACGCGGGCGTGCTCAACGTCGGGTATGCCGATCTCGGCCCGAAGAAAGGCCCCGTCGTGTTCCTGCTGCACGGCTGGCCGTACGACATCCATAGCTACGCGGAAGTCGCGCCGCTGCTCGTCAAGGCAGGCTATCGCGTGATCGTGCCGTACCTGCGCGGCTACGGCTCGACGACGTTCCGCTCGGCCGACACGGTGCGCAACGGCCAGCAGGGCGTGACGGCCGTCGACATCGTCGCGCTGATGGATGCGCTGAAGATCGACAGCGCCGTGTTCGGCGGCTACGACTGGGGCGCGCGCACGGCCGACATCATCGCGGCGCTGTGGCCGCAGCGCGTGAAGGCGCTGGTGTCGGTGAGCGGCTACCTGATCGGCAGCCAGGCGGCAAACGCCAAGCCGCTGCCGCCGCAGGCCGAATTCCAGTGGTGGTATCAGTTCTACTTCACGACCGAGCGCGGCGAACTCGGCTACGCCGCGAACCGCGATGCGTTCAACAAGCTGATCTGGCAGCTCGCGTCGCCGAAGTGGCAGTTCTCCGACGAAACCTATGCGCGCTCGGCCGCGTCGTTCCAGAACCCCGATCACGTGGCCGTCGTGATCCACAACTATCGCTGGCGCCTCGGGCTCGCGAAGGGCGAGGCGCAGTACGACGACATCGAGCGGCGCCTGGCGGCCGGGCCCGCGATCACCGTGCCGACGATCACGATGGAAGGCGACGCGAACGGCGCGCCGCATCCGGAACCGGCCGCGTATGCGAAGAAGTTCACGGGCAAGTACCAGCACCGGACGATCTCCGGCGGCATTGGCCACAACCTGCCGCAGGAAGCGCCGCAGGCGTTCGCCGACGCGATCCTGCAAGTGGAGCATCTGTGATGCGGGCACGCATGGGGGTGTGGCGGCGCGGTGCGCGCCGTGCGCTCGTCGCAGGCGTGCTGCTGGGCGGCGCGTTGTCGGCCAGCGGCCCGGCCGCGTTTGCGGAGCAGCCGAAGCCGGCTGCAGCCGCATCGCCGATCTACGGCGTGACGATCCCGCCCGGCTACCGGAAGTGGGAAATGGTCGCGCCGGCCGAGGAAGCCGCGCCGCTGGATGAGTTGCGCGTGGTGCTCGGCAACCCCGTTGCGATTCGCGCGCTCGAACAGGCGACGCTGCCGTTCCCGGACGGCACGATCCTCGTGAAGCTCGCGTACAAACGCAAGCAGTCCGACGAGTTCGCGCCGGCGACGGTGCCCGGCCAGGCGACGACCGTGCAGGTGATGGTGAAGGACTCGCGCCGCTATGCAGCGACGGGCGGCTGGGGCTTCGGGCGTTTCATCAACGGCGTGCCGGCCGATATCGGCCAGCATCAGACGTGTTTTGCGTGTCACCAGGCGCGCGTGAAGAACCACGACTACGTGTTCACGCGGCTCGCGCCCTGACGCGCGAGGGCCATGTGAAGTGGAAGGAAAGGCGTGCCTTGCGAGGCACGCCTTTTTTCATGGTGCGTGGGGTGTGGCGAAACGCATCGGCAAGCGGGTTTGTATCGCACTGTATCTGCGGCCGTTCCTGAAAAACTGGCATGCAGAAAGCACCGGTTCCGGAAACATGCCGGATACGTGGGCGGGTTCTACTGTCGACATGCAGCAAACGTTCGGTGCCAGACGTTCGCACCGGATGCCAGGTGATCGATACCCCAACTTCCTTCCAGGAGAACTGTCATGAAAGCCGCTCGAATCCTCGCCGTTGCCGTCCTCGCCGTCGCTCCCGCGTTGTCGTTCGCCGATACCGGTCACGGCCTCACGCGTGCCGACGTGCGCGCAGAACTCGTCCGTCTCGAGAAGGCCGGCTACAGCCCGGCCGGCAGCGAGGCGCATTACCCGGACGATATCGCCGCCGCGCAGAACGCCGTCGCGGCCGCCGAGCAAGTTGCGCGTTCCGACCAGAACGGCCCGTCGAAGTCGCAAGGCGACAACGTGGCCGATGCGTCGACGCCGGCCGGCCATCGCGATGCCGCGCAATCGCGCGCCGCACGCAACGCCGCCGACGACCTGTACGCGCATTCGTGATTCCATGCCGCGCCGCGCCTGCCGCATGCAGGCGCGGCCGCCCAGGCAACACTTCACTTCAACGACACGATAAAGAAAGGAGCATGATGATGGCCGGTTTGATGAAACGCGTCCTGGTATCCGCCGTGGTGATCGGCGGACTGTTCGGTGCAGCCGCGGCGCAGGCCGCGCCGAAGGAAGACCTGAAGGGCACGAACGTCGTGCTCGTGCACGGCGCGTTCGCCGACGGGTCGAGCTGGAACCGCGTGATTCCGCTGCTCGAGGCGCGCGGGCTGCACGTGGTGTCGGTGCAGAATCCGCTGAGCTCGCTCGCCGACGATGCTGCCGCGACGAAGCGCACGATCGACGAGCAGAAGGGGCCGGTCGTGCTGGTTGGCCATTCGTGGGCCGGCGTCGTGATCAGCGATGCGGGCAACGACGACAAGGTGAAGTCGCTCGTGTACGTCGCGGCGTTCGCGCCCGACAACGGCCAGTCGATCGCCGACGTCACGCAAGGGCTGCCGGCGCCGGCCTGGGCCGGTGAACTGCGCAAGGACGCGGGCGGTTTCACGCGCCTGTCGGACAAGGCGATCGCGCAGGATTTCGCGCCGGACCTGCCGCCTGCGCAGCAGCGCCTCGTTGCGGCGACCCAGGGGCCGTGGTATGGCGGTTGCATCTCGGAGAAGGTCACGCAGGCCGCGTGGCACGCGAAGCCGTCGACGTTCGTCGTCGCGACGCAGGACAAGATGATCGACCCGAAGCTGCAGGAAGCGATGGCGAAGCGGATTGGCGCGACGGTTGCTCGCGTGAACAGCAGCCATGTCGCGATGCTGAGCCAGCCGAAGGCCGTGGCCGACGCGATTATCGCGGCGGCCGAACGCGCGAAGCGGGATACGCAGTGAGTGAATGCGGTGCCGTGGCTTCGCGAGGAAGCGCGGCGCCGTGAGCGTTTGTGATGCCTTTCCACCAGGAGAAGTCATGACCGAACTCTGGCAACTGTCGGCAACCGAACTCGCGAAACGCGTGCGTCAGCGTGACGTGTCTGCGCGCGACGTGGCGGACGCCGTGCTCGATCGTCTCGATGCGGTGAATCCGGCGATCAATGCAGTGGTCGAACACCGCCCCGACGACGTGCGGCGGCAGGCCGACGAAGTCGATCGCGCGATCGCGCGCGGCGACGATCCGGGGCCGCTCGCGGGCGTGCCCGTCACCGTGAAGATCAACATCGATCAGGCAGGATTCGCGACGACCAACGGCACGCGCCTGCAGGAAAACCTGATTGCGCACGCCGACAGCCCGGTGGTCGCCAACATCCGGAAGGCCGGCGGGGTCCTGCTCGGCCGTACCAATTCGCCGGCGTTCGCATTGCGCTGGTTCACGTCGAATCGCGTGCACGGCCGCACGCGCAATCCGCGCAACGCGTCGCTGACGCCGGGCGGATCGAGTGGCGGTGCGGCCGCCGCAGTGGCTGCCGGGATCGGCCCGCTTGCGGTCGGTACGGACATCGGCGGCTCGGTGCGTTACCCGGCTTATGCGTGCGGCGTGCACGGGATCCGGCCGTCGCTCGGCCGCGTGCCGGCGTTCAATGCGTCGTCGCCCGAGCGCGCGATCGGTGCGCAGCTGATGTCGACGGCGGGGCCGATCGCGCGCACGATCGACGATCTGTCGCTCGCGCTGCGCGCGTTCGCTGCGCCGGATCCGCGCGATCCATGGAACGCGGCCGTGCCGTTCGACGGCCGCGAGGTGCCGAAGCGCGCGGCGCTGTGCGTGCGCCCGCGCGGCCTGGAGGTCGTGCCCGAAGTCGAGGCCGCGTTGCGCGACGCCGCGCGCCGGCTGGTCGATGCAGGCTGGACCGTCGACGAGGTCGACGATACGCCGCCGATGCGGGAGGCCGCGCTGTTGCAGGAACAGCTGTGGCTCGGTGACGGGTTCGATGCGTTGGCGAATGCGGTCGAGCAGGATGGCGATCCGGGTGCGGCCGCGGTGATTGCCGCCGTGCGCGGCAAGGTGCGCGACCTGCCGGCCGACGTGATCAGCCGCGCGCTCGTTCGGCGCACGACGCTGACGCGGCAATGGCGACTGTTTCTCGACGAGTATCCGGTGTTGCTGCTGCCCGTTTCATCGGAATTGCCGTTCGCCGATGATCTCGACCGTCAAGGGCCGGACGGCTTCGACCGCGTGTGGGAAGCGCAGCTCACGTTGCGCGCGCTGCCGGCGATGGGGCTGCCGGGGCTGGCTGTCACGACGTCGCTCGCGAACGGCACGCCGGTGGGCGTGCAGGTGGTGGCCACGCATCATCGCGAGGATCTGTGTCTGCTCGCAGGGCGCGATATCGAGGCGCGTGGCGTGCCGATCGTGCCGGTCGATCCGGTGCCGTGACGGGCTGGCGGCGCGTGCATCGGCGATGCACGCGCTATTCGCACCTGCCCATGCCTGCCTGGACATTCCATTTCGGATTCCATGGCAACGCGGCTCGCGCCGGGGTGATCATCTCGCCCCCTTTCCTTTCAACTCCCTTCGATGCAAGCCATCGAACGGCCCCCTCCCGCCTTTCCCACCCGCCAGCGACCGCGCCCCAATAGCGCGCGTCTGCTATTGCATTCCCCGCGGCGCTGATTAGGAAATGAATTTTTATTGGTTCAGCTTCCCCGACCGCACTCGCATAGTGGTGCTGACGGCTATAGACAGCACGCAAGCTGCAACAGCCGCATTCCCGGTGTTTTTGTTCATACGAATCTACGAAAACAAGGAAGTGTCATGACGGTTGAACTGCAAGAACGAACTGCTGCACAGCAGGCGCTCGAAGACGCGCGCACGGCGGCAGCGGAGGCCGGTACGCCTTATGCGGGCGGCGTTGCGCCGGAAGCCGCGTGGGCGCTGTTCTCGGCGGGAGACGCATTGCTGGTGGACGTACGCACGGCGGAAGAACGGAAATTCGTCGGCCACGTGCCGGAGTCGCTGCACGTACCGTGGGCGACGGGCACGAGCCTGACGCGCAATCCGCGCTTCGTGCGCGAGCTGGAAGCGAAGACCGGCAAGGAGGCCGTCGTGCTGTTGCTGTGCCGCAGCGGCAACCGCTCGGCACAGGCGGCCGAGGCCGCGACGAAGGGCGGTTTCACGCAAGTATTCAACGTGCTCGAAGGGTTCGAGGGCGACCTCGACGAGCGGCAGCATCGCGGTGGCCAGAACGGTTGGCGCTTCCGCGGCCTGCCGTGGGCGCAGGACTGATTCACGGCCGTTACGGGGAGAACAGCAGCATGGCCGCATTCGACATCGACGACATCGTTCAATCGCTGCAGACGGTGCGCCGCGCATGGCGCGAGAAGCAGCGGCGCTCGCTCGAACCGGGCGGGCGCGACCTGCCGGCGCGCGAGGCGCTTGCGCAGATCATCGGTGCGCTGAAGGGCGTGCTGTTCCCGATGCGTCTCGGGCCGCCCGATTTGCGGCAGGAGAGCGAGAACTTCCACGTGGCCCATGCGCTCGACGCGGCGCTGAATGCGCTGCTCACGCAAGTGACGCTCGAGTTGCGCTATGCGGCGCGCCAGCGTAATGCCGACGGGCCGCCGCCCGACAACCTCGACGAAGTCGCGTCGAAAGCCGTGCAGGCCTTCGCCGCGCGGTTGCCCGAGATCCGCCGGCTGCTCGACAGCGACGTGCTGGCCGCGTTCCACGGCGATCCGGCGGCCGGCAGCGTCGACGAGGTGCTGCTGTGCTACCCGGGCATCCTCGCGATGATCCACCACCGGCTCGCGCACGAGCTGTACGGGCTCGGCCTGCCGTTGCTCGCGCGGATCATCGCCGAGCAGGCGCATGCGGAAACGGGCATCGACATTCATCCGGGCGCACGCATCGGCGCGGGTTTTTTCATCGACCACGGCACGGGCGTCGTGATCGGCGAGACGGCGATCATCGGCGAGCGCGTGCGC
Organism: Burkholderia sp. BCC1972; assembly: GCF_905339605.1. Lineage (NCBI taxonomy): Bacteria > Pseudomonadati > Pseudomonadota > Betaproteobacteria > Burkholderiales > Burkholderiaceae > Burkholderia > Burkholderia sp. BCC1972. The sequence continues at coordinate 90,890 of NZ_CAJPGH010000007.1, forward strand.
GTGTACCAGGCCGTCACGCTCGGCGCGAAGCGCTTCCCGCGCGATGCGGCCGGCCATCTGGAGAAAGGGCTCGCACGCCATCCGATCGTCGAGGACGACGTCGTGATCTATGCGGGCGCAACGATCCTCGGCCGCGTGACGATCGGGCGCGGCGCGGTGATCGGCGGCAACGTGTGGCTCACGCAGGACGTGCCGGCCGGCGAAAACGTCACGCAGGCCGTGCTGCGCAGCGAAGCGAACGCCGTGCCGCGTGCAGCGGCGCGCGTCGCCTAGGAGGCGCGATGAGCGACCTCATCCATCACTTCGGCGCCAACGTGCGCAAGCTGCGCGAAGCGCGCACGTGGTCGCAGGAGCAGCTGGCCGAGCATGCGGGGCTGAACCGCTCGTATGTCGGCGAGATCGAGCGCGGCGAGGCGATCGCGTCGATCGTCACGGCCGACAAGATCGCGCGCGCGTTCGACGTGTCGATCTCGACGCTGCTGCCGGGCGCGTACGTCACCTGAGGCCGCTTCGCGACATTTCCCTTTCGGTTGCATGACCTGACGGCTATAGCATGTTGAGCCGGCAGGCGCGTGCTTCCGATAATCACCCAGCGTCATAAGCAATCCCGTTTTTCATCTTAAGAACCCGGAGCCACACATGTCGACCGTTGCAAGCGGCACGGCCGCGCTGAGCGATCACGCCGCCCGCCAACTAGCGAACGCTACCAAGACCGTCCCCCAGCTTTCCACGATCACGCCGCGCTGGCTGACCCATCTGCTGCAGTGGGTGCCGGTCGAGGCCGGCATCTATCGGCTGAACCAGGTGAAGAACCCGGAAGCCGTGCGCGCCGCGTGCACGCAGCTCGAGGACGAAAGCGTGCTGCCGCAGACCTTCGTGCCGTACGAGGAACAGCCGCGCGAGTACTTCCTGAATGCGGTCAGCACGGTGCTCGACGTGCATACGCGGATCTCCGACCTGTACAGCAGTCCTCATGACCAGATCAAGGAACAGCTGCGCCTGACGATCGAGACGATCAAGGAGCTGCAGGAAAGCCAGCTGATCAACAACCCCGACTACGGCTTGCTCGCGAACGTGACCGACGAACAGCGGATCTTCCCGCTGACGGGCGCACCGACGCCGGACGATCTCGACGAACTGCTGACGAAGGTGTGGAAGGAGCCGGCATTCTTCCTCACGCATCCGCTCGCGATCGCCGCGTTCGGCCGCGAGTGCACGCGGCGCGGCGTGCCGCCGCCGACGGTCAGCCTGTTCGGCTCGCAGTTCCTCACGTGGCGCGGCATTCCGCTGATTCCGTCGGACAAGGTGCCCGTTGCGGACGGCAAGACCAAGATCCTGCTGCTGCGCGTCGGCGACAAGCGCCAGGGCGTCGTCGGCCTGTATCAGCCGGGCGTCGCGGGCGAGCAGGGGCCGGGCCTGTCGGTGCGCTTCATGGGGATCAACAACCAGGCGATCGCGTCGTACCTGATCTCGCTGTATTGCTCGCTCGCGGTCCATTCGCCGGATGCGCTGGCTGTCCTCGATGACGTCGAAATCGCCAAGTTCCATGACTATCCCGACACCTACCGTTAATCCCGGCCTGGCCGGCGGCGACGCACACGCGCTGCCGCACGCGCCGCTGCCGGCAGGGTTGCCGGACCCGGCGACGCTCGCGCGGCTCGCGTCCGAGTTCTTCGCGACGCCGCCCGGGCAGGCCACCGCGCCCGGGCTGTCGGCCGGCAGCGGCGCGGTCGGCGGCGTGCCGTCGGCATTGCCGGCGGCCGCGCCGATCCTCGCGTCGGTGAGTAACCCGGTGCCGGGCGGTTCGCCGCTCGCGGGCCCGGGCGGCGCGGGTACCGGCGTGCCGGGGCTCGCGCTGCCGCAGGGCAAGGTGCCCGGCGCGAACCTCGCGCCGTCCGCGCCGACGCACGTGCTGTCGCTCGGCAACCGCGCACCCGCGCTCGCGCCGCATGCGGCCGCGCAGAACGGGCTGCCCGACAACGCCGTGTCGATCGCGCCCGCGCTCGAACCGCGTGTCGGCGGCGCGGCGCTCGGCGTGCCGCAGGTGAATGCGCCGGCACCGGAAAGCGCGGCGAAGGCGTCGCCGTACTACTTCACCGACGGTTCGCTGCAAGGCTGGCAGGCGACGCCGCAGGACATCGTCGTGCCGTCGAACGGGCTGGCATCGCCGGAAGCGTTCGGGCTGCCGGGCGACGATGCGCTGCGCGAACTGCTCGCCGTGCATCGCGACGTGCCGGTGTCGCGCGCATCCGGCGCCGACGTGCCGCGCTACTTCATCGACGACTCGCACGCCACGCACGCAGCCGAGCCGCAAGGCCAGCTGTATCGCGGCGCGCACCCGCCGTTCGACGTCAATGCGATCCGCCGCGATTTCCCGATCCTGCAGGAGCGCGTGAACGGCAAGCAGCTCGTCTGGTTCGACAACGCGGCGACGACGCACAAGCCGCAGGCCGTGATCGATCGTCTCGCGTATTTCTATGCGCACGAGAACTCGAACATTCACCGCGCGGCGCACGCGTTGGCCGGCCGCGCGACGGATGCGTACGAGCATGCACGGGAAACGGTGCAGCGCTTCATCGGCGCATCGTCGCCGGACGAGATCGTGTTCGTGCGCGGCACGACCGAGGCGATCAACCTGATCGCGAAGTCGTGGGGCGTGCAGAACGTCGGCGAAGGCGACGAGATCATCGTGTCGAATCTCGAGCATCACGCGAACATCGTGCCGTGGCAGCAGCTTGCTGCGCTCAAAGGCGCGAAGCTGCGCGTGATTCCGGTCGACGATTCGGGGCAGGTTTTGCTCGACGAATACCGGAAGCTGCTGAACGACCGCACGAAGATCGTGTCGGTCACGCAGGTGTCGAATGCGCTCGGCACGGTCGTGCCGGTGAAGGAGATCGTCGATCTCGCGCATCGCGCGGGCGCGAAGGCGCTCGTCGACGGTGCGCAGTCGATCTCGCACATGCGCGTCGACGTGCAGGCGCTCGATGCGGATTTCTTCGTGTTCTCCGGGCACAAGATCTACGGGCCGACCGGGATCGGCGTCGTGTACGGCAAGCGCGCGATCCTCGACGACATGCCGCCCTGGCAGGGCGGCGGCAACATGATCGCGGACGTGACGTTCGAGCGCACGGTGTTCCAGCCGCCGCCGAACCGCTTCGAAGCCGGCACCGGCAACATTGCGGATGCCGTGGGGCTCGGCGCCGCGCTCGACTACGTGAACCGCGTCGGCATCGAGAACATCGCGCGCTACGAGCACGATCTGCTTGCGTATGCAACGAGCGTACTCGCGCCGGTGCCGGGCGTGCGGCTCGTCGGCACCGCGCGCGACAAGGCGAGCGTGCTGTCGTTCGTGCTGAAGGGCTATGAAACCGAGGAAGTCGGGCAGGCGCTGAACGAAGAGGGCATCGCGGTGCGCTCGGGGCATCACTGCGCGCAGCCGATCTTGCGGCGCTTCGGGCTCGAGGCCACGGTGCGGCCGTCGCTCGCGTTCTACAACACGTGTGACGAAGTCGATGCGCTGGTGCGTGTCGTGAAGCGGCTCGCCACGCGGCGTTGATGGCGATGTTGTCCGCTTGCGGCGGCCCTCGCGGGTCGCCGCAAGCGTTTTCCTGCTACCCGGTCAGAACCGCACGACCGGCTTCTTCTCGACGCTGAATCCGTCGCGCAGCACGCACGCGGAATCGGCGAAGTAGCGGCGCGTTTCCGACAGCAGGTCGGTGTTGCCGCGCCGGCAGAACACCACGCCGGATCCTTCCTCCGTCAGCAGTTCGTCGATCAGCGATTCGGGTTGCCCGAGATCGGCGAGGTGGACGTTCTGTACGCCGTGCGCGAGCGCATCGAGCGCTTCCCGCACGCAAGGCGCCGCATCGGCGGCCGGATGTTCGGCAAGCCATTGCTCGAGTTCCGTGATGCCGTACAACCCTGCAAGCTCGCCGAGTTCGTGCAGCAATGTGCTGTCGACCATCATCACCAGCGTGACGGCGCCCGTGCGTTGCGCCAACAGGCTGCCGACGCGTTCCGGGCGCAGCAGATGGTCGTGGCCCGCGTCGTCCGGTGCGACCGGCATCACGACGGGCACCAGTCCGTTTTCCAGAAATGCATTCAGCGCGGCGCCGTCGAATCGTGCGACCGCGCTCGTGTGGGTGCGGTCGGGTTCCGCGCTGGCGACCAGCAGGCCGCCGTCGTGACCGTCGATGCCGATCGCCTTGGCACCGTGACTGCCGATCAGGCGCACCAGTTCGTGATTGACGGCGGCCATCGCGGCGTGGGCGGTGTGAACCGATTGCGTATCGGACGCGGCCGGTCCGGCCTGCACGACGATCGGACGAACGCCGGTGAGTGCGAGCAGTGCGACATCCTGCGCGAAGGTTGAGCGGGTGCGCGCATCGTTCGCGGCGCCGCCGTCGACGATGACGACGGTCTGGCCGTGCAGCGCCTGCATGAACGGCAGCGAGCGGGCCAGGCCAGCGACGCGCCGCGACGTGAGAGTGGGACTGTCAGGGTCTGGGAACATGGGAATCCGAAAGGATGAAGGGAGTGCCTGCTGCCGCGCGGTGCGGCGTCAGTGCGTGCGTTGCATCAGCCGGTGAATCTCGTCGGGCGTGCGCGCATCGCGCGACGCCTGCCGGAACGGGCGTTCGCTGAAGCACCGCGCCGCGTCGGCGAGCAGTTCGAGATGCGCGCGGTCGTCCGCTTGCGGCAGGACCAGCACGATGAACTCGCGCACGGGCTTGCGGTCTGGCGCGTTGAACGCGAACGGGTACAGCGTGCGAACGAACAGCGCGACGGCCGTGTCGAGCCCGTCGACCCGCGCATGCGGAATCGCGACGCCCTGGCCGAGGCCGGTCGAGCCGAGTTGCTCGCGCTTCGTCAGTTCCGCGCTGATCCGTTCCGCGGATACACCGCTGCCGCGCTCGATATATCGCGCGACGAGATCGAACAGCTGGATCGCGCTTTCGACGGGCACGTCAAGCAGGATGTTGTCCGGCGGGCACGCGTCGGCCAGCCGGGTCGCGAACGGTGCACCGCCGCGTCGGTGAGGAAGGTCGGGTTGGCCGCCGACGGCGGCCTGCTGCGTTTGCATGCGGATCTCTCCGTGTCGGGATGACAGGGAAATCCTAGACAAAACCGCGTAAAGACGGTGTCAGAGACACGGGGGCCCGGTATTAAAATTTCGTATCGATCGTCGATGGAACCGGGCCCGACACGTGTGCCCTCAGGTACCCGACAGCACGAACGGCAGCGTCGTCAGCAGAAAGACCGAAATGCCGACGACCGGCGCACCGAACGCGATCGCCGCGAATGCTACCGCGGCGCTGGTCAATACGAGCGTTCTCGACACCCGGCGGTGCCGGTCGTGCGCGATCGTCCTGTTGTCGCGGTCTGCATCGGTTCGCGCACCGATCACATGTTTCCAGAACGTCAGGCCAAGCATGATTGCTCCTGTGTGAAAGAGGACCACGGCACGGCGCGTGCCGTGCCGTGCAAGCGTGTCAGGTGCGTTTGAGCTTGAGCACGCGCGAGATCTGCGCGGCCGTGAAGCCGCTGTTGCGCACGTAAGGTGCGCAGTCGAGCGGCGCCGTGAGCGATTCGCTGACGACGTACCGGCCGACGAAGCGGTAGGAATCGGTTGCCATCCTGATGAATACCGGAATCGCATCGCGTTGCGCGGCGAGCGTCCTGCCGGCCGAGCGCGCAGACGCGCTGCCGTCGCAGAGGATCACGTCGGGTGCGTGCGGGTTGAGGTCCGTGCGCAGGCAGGCGGCCACGACCTTGCCGTTCTTCGTCGGCAGGAATCCCTGCTTGCTCCCGCCGCAGGCGCTGTGGATGAATTCGCGTGTGTACTGCTTGTCGATCTCGAACATGACCGGGCTCCGGTATCGGAAATTTCCGTGAATGAAATCAGGTATGCAAAGTAAATGAATCGGGCAGGCGGATCGATGATGCGTCGTTGCACGGGATGTACCGCGCACACATGCTCGAACGCACGCGTCGCGATGCGCGGTTATCGCATCGACATCGTGTTCAGGCGTGCACGGGAATGACTACGGCGCGCACCGTCCGCCAGGTGGCAGGACGGTGGCTCGGGGAAAGCGAGACGCAGGCGTCCTGCCCGTCAGGCAGAGAAGCAACTCGGAGGACGAGGACTTCGGATGCGCATGTCGCGTGCTCGGTGGTGGATGGCGAACCCATTCTAGTGAGCGTATTCGCGGGCGCAAGTAAAAAGGTCGTAAAGGCGTGCGAATGGGCCGTTACGTGCACTGCCAGGGATGCGCGCTGGTGCGGCGGGGTGCGCACCGGAACGTGTAGCACCGCTGCCTCACGACGATCCTCCGTCGTCGACAATGGTTTGCACGGCTGGCTTGACGACGAGCGGAGAAGATTCGACGGAAGCGGGGGCGCGCGGCGGATCAACGTCCGGCCAGCATCCGACCGCCCACCCCCATCAGCAGCAGGCCGGCCGTGGTATCGAGCACGGCCTTGCGCCGGACCAGCAACCCACGCACGGAAGGATGCGACGCGAGCAGCGCCATCGCGCAATACCACGCGGCCGAGATCGAGACCGACAGTACGACGACCACGAGATCGAGCCACGCCGGCGCATGGGCTGGCACCATCAGCGCGAAGATACTGCCGTAGAACGCGACGGATTTCGGGTTCGTCATGCTGACGACGTAGCCCTTTTTCGCTGCGTTCCAGTCGGAAGCAGCAGCCGGCGCGGAAACGGGCAGCGGCTTGCGTGCGGTCACGATCATTTTCAGGCCGAGCCAGATCAGGTACGCAGCGCCTGCGAGCCGCAGCGCGGTGTGGACCCATGCGACGTGCGTCACGAGCAGGCTCAACCCGGCGATCGCGATCGCGGCCCAGGTGCCGGACGCGGCAGCGAGGCCGAGCCCCGTCATCACGCCCGCGCGGCGCGACACGACGGCGGTCGCCGTGACGATCACGAAGTTCGGGCCCGGGCTGGCAACGCTCAGCAGCAGGACGCCGGCGAGCGGAAGCAAGGTGTTGAGGGTGGTTGACATGGCGTGGCCGGCGGCGCGGGTGGACGGGCTTTCATCTTACCCGAGCGCGGTAACGGCCTCGCATACGGTCGATCCCAAAGAAAAACGCGTGACGACTTCCGTCGCCACGCGTTTCCTGTTCCAGCAAGACCGCATGCACACCGGCGAACCGGCGCGCGCAGGCCAACCTCAGAAATCGAACCCCGGCCCGCCTGCACCGGGGCCGCCCGGGCCGGCGACCGGCGCTGCATCCTTCGGCGCTTCGAACACGGTCGCATCGGTCGTCAGCAGCAGGCCGGCCACCGACGCCGCGTTCTGCAGCGCCGTGCGCGTGACCTTGGTCGGATCGAGCACGCCCGATTCGACGAGGTCGCCGTACTCGCCGGTCTGCGCGTTGTACCCGAAGTTGCCCGTGCCTTCCGCGACCTTCGCGACGACGACGCTCGCTTCCTCGCCCGCATTCGTGACGATCTGGCGCAGCGGTTCCTCGAGCGCGCGCAGCACGATCTTGATGCCTGCGTCCTGGTCGGCGTTCACGCCCTTCAGTTCGCGGATCGCTTGCCGCACGCGGATCAGCGCGACGCCGCCGCCCGGCACGATGCCTTCCTCGACGGCCGCGCGCGTGGCGTGCAGCGCGTCGTCGACGCGATCCTTCTTCTCCTTCACTTCGATCTCGGTCGCACCGCCGACCTTGATCACCGCGACGCCGCCCGCGAGCTTCGCGACGCGTTCCTGCAGCTTCTCGCGGTCATAGTCGGACGTGGCTTCTTCGATCTGCACGCGGATCTGCTTCACGCGCGCCTCGATGTTCTTCGCATCGCCCGCGCCGTCGATCACGGTCGTGTTTTCCTTGCCGACCTCGATGCGCTTCGCCTGGCCGAGCTCGGCGAGCGTCGCCTTCTCGAGCGTCAGGCCCGTTTCCTCGGCGATCACCTGGCCGCCGGTGAGGATCGCGATGTCCTCGAGCAGCGCCTTGCGGCGATCGCCGAAGCCCGGCGCCTTGACCGCGACCGTCTTCAGGATCCCGCGGATGTTGTTCACGACGAGCGTCGCGAGCGCTTCGCCTTCGACGTCTTCCGCGATGATCAGCAGCGGGCGGCCCGACTTCGCGACCTGTTCGAGCACCGGCAGCAGGTCGCGGATGTTCGAGATCTTCTTGTCGTGCAGCAGGATGTACGGGCTCTCGATCTCGGCGACCTGCTTGTCCGGATTGTTGATGAAGTACGGCGACAGGTAGCCGCGATCGAACTGCAGCCCTTCGACGACGTCGAGTTCATCCGCGAGCGACTTGCCGTCCTCGACGGTGATCACGCCTTCCTTGCCGACGCGGTCGATCGCTTCGGCGATACGCTGGCCGATCGATTCCTCGCCGTTCGCGGAGATCGTCGCGACCTGCGCGATTTCCTTGCTCGTGGTGGTCGGCTTGCTGATCTTCTTCAATTCGTCGACGGCCGCGGCGACGGCCTTGTCGATGCCGCGCTTCAGGTCGAGCGGGTTGAGCCCGGCCGCCACGTATTTCTGGCCTTCGCGGACGATCGCCTGCGCGAGCACGGTGGCCGTCGTCGTGCCGTCGCCGGCTGCGTCGCTGGTGCGCGACGCGACTTCCTTCACGAGCTGCGCGCCGATGTTCTGCAGCTTGTCCGCGAGTTCGATTTCCTTCGCGACCGATACGCCGTCCTTCGTGACGACGGGTGCGCCGAAGCTGCGTTCGAGCACGACGTTGCGGCCCTTCGGCCCGAGCGTGACCTTCACTGCGTTCGCGAGGATGTTCACGCCTTCGGTCAGCTTCGACCGTGCGATGTCGCTGAAAATGATTTCCTTGGCTGCCATGATTGCGCTCCGTTATTGATTGACGACCGCGACGATGTCTTCCTCGCGCAGCACGAGAAACTCGTTGCCGTCCACTTTGACGGCTTGGCCCGCGTATTTGCCGAACAGCACGCGCTCGCCGACCTGCAGGTCGGGCACGATGCGCTGGCCGTCCGCATCCTTGCGGCCGGGGCCGACGGCAATCACTTCGCCCTGGTCGGGCTTTTCGGCGGCGCTGTCGGGGATCACGATGCCCGACGCGGTGGTGGTTTCCTGGTCGAGACGCTTCACGATCACGCGGTCGTGCAAGGGGCGTAGGCTCATCTTTTCGTCCTGTACGGGTCTGCCGGAATTGGCTGGCACTCTTTAGAAGAGAGTGCTGACGAGTATAAAAATGCGCGGCGGCGCGATCCAATAACGGATTTGCACAAGCATTCGCGCCGTTGTGCAAAGCGCCGGAAGCCGGCTATTGCGACACGGCCTGCTGCGCGGCCGGCGAGCAGACCGGGCGGATCGTCTCGCCGGCCAGCACGCGCTTCACGAACGGAATCGAATTGGCGAGCGATGCGTTCACGGTGCCGTTGTGCTCGCGGCCGGCATACAGGTGTGCCTCGACGGTCGTGCCGGCCGCGCACGCATCCTTCGCGAGCGCGAGTTCGAGCGGCGCCAGCCCGTCGTCGGCGCCCGCGCCGATGAAGACGGGCGTGGCGATCTTCAGCGTCGGGTATTTCAGGAAGTCGTCCCACCATGCCTGCAGCCGCGCATCGCCGCCCGGCTTCACGGTGCTCGCGTGCGTGAGATGCGCGAGCGCCGCATCGTCCTCGAGCGACGCGAGGCAACTGATGCGCGCCTGTTCGAGGATCGGCAGCGCGCGCTCGGTCAGCACTTCGTCGGCGCGCACCGACGGGTCGACCTGCTGCGCGGACAGCACCGAATAGAACTGGTACGCGAGTGTCGGATCGACGCGCTCGGGATCGCGCCGGTACGCCGTCTCGAACTTCGGCAGCGACGCGAGCGTGGAGCGTGAAGCGTTGTAGATCGTCCCGGTCGCGACGGTCGCACGGATCGCGAGTTCGGGCGCATAGGCGGGCGCGTAGCCGGCTGCCGCGATCACGGCCGAGCCGCCTTGCGACTGGCCGACGAGCACGACTTCGTTCGCGAGGCCCGGCACGCCGCCGAGCACCGCGCGCACGCTGTCGAGCAACGTGTAGCTGTTCGAACGATTGTTGAGCTGCGGGTTCGGGCCGGGGGTGCCGAGGCCCTGGTAGTCGGTCGCCACGACCGCGAACCCTTGCTGAAGCCACGCATTCAGGTAGCGCACGTCGCGATACGATCGGCCGAACCAGGACGGCGCGCAGATGTCGGCCATCCCGAACGTGCCGTGCGCCCATGCGACGATCGGCCAGCCGCCGGCCGGCGGCGTGCCGCGCGGCACGAACAGCGCGCCCGACACGGCTATCGGCGTGTGGCCGCCGACACCGTCGGTCGATGCATACAGGATGCGCAGTTGCCGCGCGGCGCTCGCGAGCCCGAGCGTCGCGGGCAGCGGTTCGGAACGCAGCAGCACGCCGGGCGTGGCCGGAATGTCGCGATCCCATGTGTAGAACGCGGACACGCGGCCGTCGCCCTGCAACGGATCGGGTGCGGGAACACGGCCGGGTGAAGCCGCGTGCGAAACGACGGAAGGCACGGCGAGCGCCGATGCGAGCAGCGTGCGTGCGGCGAGGCCGCGCAGGGGAAGGAGCGTCATGGTCGGAAGGAGATCGGTGAGAGCGGATGAGCCAGCCATGCAGGGCCGGCGCGGGCCGACCACGATGCAAGTTTCGAACCAGCGTGCTCGTTGCGTACGCCGCGCATGGCGTGGCGGGCGATCGATCGGCGCTGCGCGGGGCATGCACGCGCACCGGCTGCGCGTCGTGCAGCAATCCCGACCGGCACGTTGTTGCTCCCGCAACAGACGCACGTGCCCGGACGGCTCCGCGCGTGTCGTCCGGGCGCGCCCGCGCTGCGTCGGCCGGCCTGTGCCGCCTGCATCGCCGGCTGGCACGATTGCTGCTGATCCGGTGGTCGTGCGTCGCTGCGTTGCGACGCGAGTCCATCCGTCCACCCGATCAAGGAAACCGTCTTCATGTCCGTCACCCAAGCCATCGACAGCGGCGAACTCGTGGCATTCGTCGAGCGCGCGACGCGCGAATTCACGCAGGCCGAGCGTGTGCTGAAGGAAACGCGCACGCTGTCCGCGACCAACACGTTCCAGGCGTTCCAGCGCGTGCCGGGCACGGAACTCGTCGTCGCGCTGTCCGCACCGAGCCCGTGGGCTGCGTCGCAGGAGATCCAGCCCGTCGTCGTGACGCTCGAAGGCGACGTACTGCACGGCGACGCGCGCGCGGGCGGCAACGGCCCGCGCTACGCGGGCGTGTTCCGCGAGGCGCCGGAAGTCGACGTCGTGATTCACGTCCACGGTCCGTACCTCGGCGCATGGGCGAGCGCGCATCGTCCGCTGCCGATCCGCTACGCGCCGACCGCGCGCTACACGCGGGCCCGCGAAATCCCGGTCTATGTCGATCGCCGTCCCGGCGAGCCGCGCTTCATCGTCGATACGATCCGGCGCGATCCCGACGTGCCGGCGATCATCGAGGCGAACGGCGGTGCGACGTTCTGGGGCAAGTCGATCCTCGACGTGTCGAAGTACATCCTGATCCTCGAGGAAGCCGCGTACTTCCAGGCGCTCGCCGAACCGCTCGGCGGCTCGCTCGACTTCGGGCCGGGCGCGCTCGAACAGCAATGGAAGATGACCGGGCTGGCATGACGCGGTGCGGCGGCCGGCGCAATCCGGCCGCCGTCATACCGATAGCTCGATGAATTGGTTCGTTGCCGGCGCGCGTCTTGCTATCGTCGAACCTTCCCCGTTCAACTCGCCGGTCGTGCCATGGCCATCTTCAGCTTGCCGGACCCGACTTCGCACGCGATCACGATCCGCGCGAAGGCACTGACGTTCGACGACCCCAAATCGCGCGTGCTGCTCGAACGCATCCAGCTCGTCGCACCGAGCGATGCGACGGTGCTCGTCACCGGCGAAAGCGGCACCGGCAAGGAGCTGATCGCGCGCCTCGTGCATTCGCTGAGCGAGCGCCGCGACGGACCGTTCGTCGCGGTCAACTGCGGCGCGTTCTCCGAGACGCTGATCGAAAGCGAGCTGTTCGGCCACGAACGCGGCGCGTTCACCGGCGCGATCAACAGCCAGCCCGGCTGGTTCGAATCCGCGAATCGCGGCACGCTCTTTCTCGATGAAGTGGGCGACCTGCCGCTGTCCGCACAGGTCAAGCTGCTGCGCGTGCTGCAGGAGCGCGAGGTGACGCCGGTCGGCTCGCGCAAGACCGTGAAGATCGACGTGCGGCTGGTCGCGGCGACCAACGTGAATCTCGAAGCCGCGGTGCGCGCGGGCAATTTCCGCGAGGACCTGTACTACCGGCTCAACGTCGTGAAGCTGAGCCTGCTGCCGCTGCGCGAGCGGCCCGGCGACATCGCGCCGCTGATCGAACATTTCATCGACACCTACGCGAAGCGGCTGCGCGTGACCGCGCCGACACTGACCGGCGCCGCGCGTGCCCGGCTGCACGCGCACGCGTGGCCCGGCAACATTCGAGAACTCGAGAACGTGATCCACCACGCGGTGCTGATCTGCGCGGGCGGTGCGATCGACGTCGGCGACCTGCAGTTCTCGGCGCTGTCGCTTGCGCCCGACATGGCTGATTCGCCAGGCGCGGCCGCCGCACCGCCGCGTCGTGCGCGCGACGTCGCGGAAGCGACCGACGCGCTGCGTCACGCGGTGATCGAGCTGCTGGATCTCGGCACGCCGGCGCTGTGGCAGCACATCGAGGACACCGTCTACCGCAGCGTGTTCGACTACAGCGAGCACAACCAGCTGCGCATGTCGCGCCTGCTCGACCAGTCGCGCAACATCGTGCGCGCACGGCTCGCGCAACTCGGCATCCTGAAGCCGCGCGATGCGGGCGACGCCGACGCGCGGCTGCGCCGTCAGGCGTGATCGCGCCAGCGCAGCGCACGCTGCGCGACCCGCTCGCATAACGCGCTCATCCCGACGGCCAGCGCCGTCACACCCAGCACACACACCAGCAGCACGTCGGCGCGCGCGCCGGCCTGCGCGTTCTGCATCAGGCTGCCGACGCCGGCCCCCGTGTTGAACAGCAGCTCGCTGCTGGTCGCGGTGATCCACGCGAACGGCACGGCCTGCAGCACGCCCGCGAACAGGTCGGGCAACGCGCCCGGAATCAGCACGTCGCGCCACAGGCCGGCACGCGTCAGCCGATACGACTGCGCGAGTTCGACATAGCGCGGATCGACGCGGCGCAGCCCGTCGAAGCTGGCGGTGGTCATCGGGTAGAACGCGGCGAGCGCGATGATGAACACCTTCGCGAATTCGCCGGTGCCGGCCCACAGGCTCAGTAGCGGAATCAGCCCGAGCAGCGGCACGTAGCGCAGCGCCTGGAACGCCGGTTCGGCGAGCTTGCGTGCGAGCGTCGAACGCGCCATCGCCGCGCCGAACACGAGCCCGGACGCGACGCCGAAGCCGAGCCCGAGCGTCGTGCGGCGCAGGCTCGCGCCGAGATCGGTCATGAGTTCGCCGCTGCGGGCGAGTTCGACGAGCGCCGCGCCGACCTGCTGCAGCGGCACGAATGCGTATTGATGGGCCGCGTCGCCGGACGACGCGACTTGCCAAGCGGCAACCAGCAAGGCCGGCACGACGAGGCCGCGTGCGCGACGGCGCAGCGGGGCGAGCGAGAAAGCGCGGGGTGCGAAGGTCATGCCGAAGCGGTTCCAGTCAGGGTCAGCGCGAGGGTGTCTGCCAGCGCAATGCATAGCGCTGCACGAGCGCGATCGATCGGTCGAGTGCGAAGCCGATCAGCCCGATCACCGCGACGTCGACGAGCACCACGTCGAGCCGCAGCATCTGCCGCGCGAGTTCCATCATCTGGCCGATCCCGCTGTCGGCACTGAGCAGCTCGACCGCGACGAGCGCGAGCCACGCGCGCGCGAGCGCGATCCGCACGCCCGTCAGCAGCGGCGGCAGCGCGGCCGGCAGCAGCACGTCGCGCAACAGCGCGAAACGGCCGAGCCCGTAGTGACGTGCCATTTCGACGAGATCGCGCGGCGCATCGTGCACGCCGGTGTACGCGGCCAGCGCGACCGGAAAGAACACGGCCTTGCCGACGACGACGAGCTTCAGCGGCTCGTCGACGCCGATCAGCAGGATCAGCAGCGGGATCAGCGTGAGCGTCGGCACTTGCCGCAGCAGGTCGAACGTCGGCCGCAGATAGTCGGCGAACAGCCGGCTGCGCGCGAGCAGGATGCCGAACGTGGCGCCGCCGGTTGCGCCGATGGCGAAACCGAGCACGAGGCGATGCAGCGTGATCAGCAGGTTGTCGCGCAGTTCGCCGGTGTCGAGCAGCGTGCGCAACGTCGTCGCGAGGCGCTCGGGCGGCACGACGAGCTGCGGCGGAAACCAGCGCTGCGCGCTCGCGAGCCACCACAGCGCGGCGAATGCGACGGGCGTGATCCACCACAGCGCGTGCTCGCCGAGCCGCGCGACGCCAGGCAGGCGGACTGCGCGCGAGCCGTTCGGCGTGATGGTGCGTGCCGGCATCAGCGGCTCGCGACGCGCGCGGCGTCGGCGCGCCAGTAGCCGTCGAGGCCGAGCTGCTTGAGCGCGGTCGACACGAAGGTCGGCGCGAGCAGCGCGTTCACGTCGACCGGCGCGGACGTCAGGCCGGCCTGGCGGCTGTACGCGACGACGTCGCGGTAGTGGCCGGTCAGCGCCGGCGTGAAGAGCGGCGTCCATTGCTCTTTCCACGGCGTCGATTCGTCCGCGTATTCGCGGCGCACGACGCTTTCGGGCTGGCCCGACGCGCTCAGGATCTTCACGTACGCATCGCGGTTCTGCGGCTGCGAGATCCAGTGCGCGGCGCGCACGTAGGCGGTCGCGACGAGCTGCGTGATGTCGGGGTAGCGCCGCACGAAATCGTCGGACGCCCACAGCTCCGCGCGCATCTTCCAGTCGTCGGGCGCCGTCTTGGTCGACCAGATGATCTTGCCGACCTGCTTGTCGACGAGCGAGTACGCATCGGACAGCGTGAAGAAGCCGTCGACGCGACCGGCCGCGACGGCCGCCGCGCCGGCCTGCGGATCGAGGTTGTAGATCTTGAAGTCGGACAGCTTCAGCCCGTTCTCGGCGAGCAGCTTGCCGAACGTGACTTCCCACGGCCGGCCGCGATTGAGCGCGATGCGCTTGCCTTTCAGGTCGACGATCGATTTCGCGGTCGAGCCGGCCGGCACGACGAGATACGTGTTGCTGCCGACGCCGCCCGGCACGATCAGGCGCGTGTGCGTGCCCGACGCGTTGACGACGACCGACGGCAGGTCGCCGTAGCCCGCGAAATCGATGCTGCCGTTCGTGAATGCCTCGTTGACGAGCGTGCCGACCGCCGCGGTCGACACGGGCACCCATTGCAGCTGCACGTGTCTTGCGGCGAGCGCTTTTTCGAGCGACTTGTCGGCGTCGATCAGCGCGGAGGCACCCGCGTATTGCGTCTTGCCGCCGCTCGAATACGCGACGACGGCGATGCGCACGACCTTGGGTGCGTCCTGCGCATGGACGGCCGGTGCCGCGAGCGACGCGGCGGCCAGCGGCAGCGCGGCGAGCAGCGCGCGCAGCGGGCGGGGCAGCGAGGCGAGGGAGAGCGTGTGTTTCATGATGGTCCCGGGCAGTGAACGGTAAATGGGCTCACGCGCGCTTCTGCAGCGACGGCCGCAGCACGTCGGCTAGCGGGCGCGGGTCGATCCAGTCGGCGACGTCGAAGTCGGCTTTCAGGAAGCCGTGGTCGTGCAGGAACGTCTTGAACTCGTCGAGCGCGGCGACCGATTCGTCATCCAGATTGACGCCGAGGTGGCGATGCAGCTGGTTGCCGTACGCGGCGCGGACCCAGTCGATCGACGATGCGGTTTCGCCGGCCACGTAGTGCGCGGTTTCGTCGGGATGCGTGCTCGCCCATTCGCCGGCGGCGACCACGAGCTTCAGGAAGCCGGCGACGATGTCCGGGTGGTTCGCGAGCACGTTCGCGTTGACCGTCAGCGGGCGCGGCGTGCCGTTGTTGTTGCGGATCGAGCGCTCCGGATGGAAGCCGATGTCGATCACGACGTGCGCGCCGATCAACTGCGCGATCTCGAGGCCTGTCGAGCCCTTCACGTAGATCGCGTCGACTTCGCCGCGCAGCAGCGCACCGGCCTCGGCTGCGTACAGCGCGCGGCTCGAAAAGCCATGCGGCGACGCGAACAGGTCTGCCGCGCGTGCGGGCCCGACGGCCTGCAGCGTGCGTGCGCGCACGTCGACGAGCTCGACGTCGCGCGTGGTCAGTCCGTCGAGGCTCAATGCGTTGACGAAGCCGCGCAGCGCCGATGCGCGAAAGATGTCGATGCGGTCGTCGGGGCGGCTCGGGATCGCGATCCGGCGCCCGCGCAACGCCTTCACCGAGCGGATGCCCGACTCGGGCCGTGCGAGGATCAGTTGCGATTCGTCGACCCACGACAGCCCGATCACGCGCGTGTTCGCGTCGCTCGAGCGTGCCCACATCGCGGGGATGCTGCCGCCCTGGCGAAATGACTGCGCGAGCGTGTGATCGCTTATCGACGACACGTCGTGCCGCGTGGCGCCGCGCGGCGAGCGGATCGCGACGCCGTCGGCCGACGTCTCGCCGTTGAGCCAGCCGAGGTGCACGGCGATGCCGAGCGGCGTCGGCACGGGCGATCGGGCGTACCAGAACGTCTGCTGTTTGTCCGATGACGAATCGGGCCTGTCTGTCATGTGTGTGATTCCCCTGTCTGGGTAAGCATGGTCGATGCGCGGTGTCGCCCGCGCGGGCCGTTCCACGTTGCAAGTTCCGGGCCAGTGAGCGGAAACGGCCGTGCGGCATGCGGCGCGGGCATCGTGCGAGATGCGTGGCGCATCGGCCGGCGTGTCGGCTGTTGCATGAGCAACAGTCGCATCGGGTGCTGTTGCACGGGCAGCACCGGTGCGCTCGGTGCAGCAGCACGGCGACAGTTCGCTTTCGCGATGTCGGCATCGCCCGACGCGTGTGCGTCGATGGCCGTCGACGCCCGGCCCGCAAGGCGCCGCGCGTACCGGCCGGCGGTTGAGCACGCGCGGCGGCGAGCGAGGTGGCACACCGCGTGCTTTACAGCGCTGCATACGCGCGGCACGGCGGTGCCGCACGCAATCCGAACGGGCCGACAAGGAGAATCCCGATGGCTGTTGAATTTCTGTGGCGCCTGCCGATGCACGGCGACGGGCGGCGCGCACACGACCTGCATACGCGCGGCGAATGGAACCGCCAGCGCGCGTCGCGCGTCGCGCCGAAAATCGACGACGACGATTTCGGCTACATCGACTATCTGTCGCAGGTCGCCCGCGCGGCCGACATCGCCGGCTTCCACGGCGCACTGATTCCGATCTTCCGCTTCACCGAGGAGCCGTGGGTCGTCGCGGCCGCGCTGGCGCGCGAGACGCGCCGGCTGCGGCTCCTGATCGCGCTGCAGCCGCATTTCGTGCATCCCGTCTATGCGGCGCAGATGGCCGCGAGCCTGCAGCGGATCAGTCGCGGCCGCGTCGAGTGGAACGTCGTCACGGGCGGCGGCGGGCCCGACCAGTGCGCGTACGGCGACTTCATCGACCACGACAGCCGCTACGCGCGCACCGACGAATTCCTCGATGTCGTGAAGGGCGTCGCGGCCGGCGCGCCGTTCACGTTCGACGGCCGCTTCTATCGCGTCGAGGAGGGCGGGCTACTGCCGCCGCTGAGCGGGCAGAAGCCGCCGCGGATCTATCTGGCCGGCGCGAGCGACGCGGCGCTCGCGGTTGCCGCGAAGCATGGTGACGTACACCTGAGCTGGGGCGAGCCGCTCGCGAAGCAGAAGGAAGTGATCGATGCGGCGCGCCGCGCGCTCGACCGGCAGAACGCCGAGCGCGACCTGCGCTTCGGCATGCGCATCGACATCCTCGCGCGCGAAACCGAGGAGCAGGCGTGGGCCGAACTGCGGCAGATGTTCGCAACCGTGGGCGACACGACGCGCAACGGCTTCGGCGGGCGCGGCGGAGCGTCGGAATCGGTCGGCGCGAAACGCCAGTTCGCGCTGCACCAGGGCAACACGCAGCACTTCGACGACCTGATCGTCGGCCCGAACCTGTGGGCCGGGATGTCGCAGATTCGCGGCGGCCCCGGCTGCGTGATCGTCGGCAGCCACGAGCAGGTGGCCGAGCGACTCGCGGAATACGTCGACATCGGCGTGTCGACGTTCATCCTCGCGAGCAACCCGCATCTCGAAGAGGCGTACCGCGTGGGCGAGGAAGTGCTGCCGCTCGTCGACGGCGCGCTGAATGCACGCGGCACGCAGGCGGCGCTGCGCGTGGCCGGCGCTTGAGCGCGGCTTCTTCCCCGCGCGTCACAACGACATCGACAAGGACACTCACCATGACGACACTCGCTGCGCAGGCCACGGCCTGCGACGCACTCTGGTACACGCGCTGCCCGGTGCCGACCGCGCTCGGCATTGCCGTGCATCGCGGCTGGTTCGACGAAGAGTTCGGGCCGGAAGGCATCGTGCTGAATTCGCTGCAGGAGACGGCCGATGCCGACAAGCGCGAATCACACTTCGATCACAGCCTGCCGCACTCGTTCCGGCAGGGCGGCAACATTCCCGCGCTGTGGGCGCGGGCACGCGGTGCCGATACGCGCGTGATCGGCCTGTCGTGGACCAACGAATTCCAGGCGATCGTCACGCTGCCGGAGCGCGGCATTCGCACCGCGCGCGATCTGCGCGGCCGGCGGCTCGGGTTGCCGAGCCATTCGATCAGCATCGACTTCTGGCGGGCCGCCGCGCTGAAGGGCTTCCTGAGCGCGCTCGAGCTGGAAGGGCTCGGCCACGGCGACGCCGAATGGGTCGACCTGCCCGACACGCGCGAGCGCCGCACCGGGCCCGCGTCGTTCACGCGCGGCCCGCACGAGTATGGAATCGAGATCGCGGCACTCGTGCGCGGCGACGTCGACGCAGTGTTCGTGAAGGGCGTGGCCGGGCTGGAAACCGTGCACCTGATCGACGCGCAGGTCGTCATCGATCTCGGCGCGCATCCCGATCCGCTGGTGCGGATCGGCAACGGCACGCCGCGCACGCTGACCGTCGATCGCGCGCTGATTGACTCGCGCCCCGATCTCGTGAGCCGCTTCCTGTCGGTCGTAGTCGGCGCGGGCGACTGGGCCGCGCGCCATCCGGCGGAGACGGTCGCCTACATCGGCCGCGAAACGCGTGCGTCCGACGAATGGGTGCGCTACGCGTACGGTGCGGACGTGCACCGCCATCTGGAGACGGGGCTCGCGCCGACGTCGATCGACGGCCTGATCGCGTTCAAGGATTTCCTCGTCGAGTGGGGGTTTCTCGAACGCGACTTCGATGCGCGCGCGTGGATCGATCCGGCGCCGTTCACGCAGATCGACCGGCACCGCCATGCGTGGGTCGCGTAGCGCGCCGCGGCGCGTCATTGCAAGGAGGCGAACATGACAGGGCTGACGATCGAATACGGCGTGCCGCCGGCGCGCCGGCATGCGGCGCGTGCTGCGCCGCGCGCGGCGGCGGTGGCGGTGGCGGATGCGGCTGCGGCTGCTGCGGTTGCGCGGCCACCTTCGGTGGCGCCGACTGTGCAAGCGGACGCACGGCCGGTACCGGCAAGCGGATGGCGCGGCGCGGGCGCGATCGCGCTCGCCGTCGCGGCGCTGCATGCAGGCGTCGTGCTGCTGGTTGCGCGCGCACCCGCCGCATCGCCCGTGCAGCCGCCACGGCCGCTGCCCATGACGGTGGAGCTGACGCGGCCGCCCGAGCCGCTGCCGCAAGCCGCGCATCCGCCGCCGCCGGTCGTGCCGCCGAAGCCGTTGAAGCAGGCGCCGAGTCCGCCGAAGCCGCTGACGCCGCGCGCGGCCGTTCCGCGTCCGGCGCCCGCACCGGCCGCCGCGCCGCAAGCGTCGCGCGACACCGCACCCGCGCCGACGGCGCCGGCCGTCGCCGCCCCGGCGGCCCAGGCTCCGGCGCCCGCGCCAGCCGCACCCGTGCGCGAGACCGCACCGATCGGCGACGCGGCGTACCTGCGCAACCCGGCGCCCGACTATCCGGCATTCGCGCAGGACCAGGGCTGGGAAGGGCGCGTCGTGCTGCGCGTGCACGTGCTCGCGAACGGCACGCCCGATGCCGTCGACGTCCGCACGAGCAGCGGCCGCCGCGTGCTCGACAACGCGGCGGTGGCCGCCGTGAAGCGCTGGACGTTCGTGCCGGCGAAGCGCGGCGACGAAGCCGTCGACGGCTGGGTCAACGTGCCGATCGATTTCAAGCTGGGCTGACCCGCCGGGCCGCCCGCCACATTTTTCAAGGAACTCACATCATGAACGGTATCCCGACCACCTTCATCGTCCAGGGCGCGCTCTGGCTGCTCGTCGTTTTCTCCGTCGTCACGTGGACGCTGATCGTCGTGAAGGCGATCCAGAGCCTGCGCTCGAGCGCGCGCAACCGGCGTTACGTCAGCGCGTTCTGGGCCGCGAACAGCTTCCACGACGCGGCCGCGCTCGACGGCGCGAACAGCCCGGTGGGCGAACTCGCCGCGACGGGCTTCGACGCGCTGCGGCGCGCCGACGAGAGCAGCGCGCACGATCTCGAACACAGCTGGAGCCGCCACGACCTGCTCGAACGCCATCTGCGGCAGCAGATCCACAACGCGCGCCGGCGTGAGGAAGCGGGGCTCGCGGTACTCGCGTCGATCGGCAGCACCGCGCCGTTCGTCGGCCTGTTCGGCACCGTGTTCGGCATCATCCACGCGCTGACCGCGATCACGCACAGCGCATCGGCGAGCATCGACGTCGTCGCGGGGCCGATCGGCGAGGCGCTCGTCGCGACCGGGATCGGCATCGCGGTCGCGGTGCCGGCCGTGCTCGCGTACAACTTCTTCGTGCGCCGCGTGAAGGCTGCATCGGCCGATCTCGACGCGTTCGCGACTGATTTCGTCACGCTCGCGCAGAAGGCCGGCTTCCGCGTGCCGGCTGCCGTGCCCGCTGCCGCACCGGCACGCCGTGCCG
Organism: Burkholderia sp. BCC1972; assembly: GCF_905339605.1. NCBI lineage: Bacteria > Pseudomonadati > Pseudomonadota > Betaproteobacteria > Burkholderiales > Burkholderiaceae > Burkholderia > Burkholderia sp. BCC1972. The sequence goes on from NZ_CAJPGH010000007.1 coordinate 111,888, forward strand.
GCGACACCCGTCAGGAGGCCTTCGCATAATGGCTTTCTCGTCCTCTTCCGACAACGACGACGTGCTCAGCGAAATCAACATCACGCCGCTCGTCGACGTGATGCTCGTGCTGCTCGTCGCCTTCATCGTCACCGCGCCGCTGCTGAACAACGCGGTGCACGTGAACCTGCCGAACACCGTCGCCACCGCGCCGGCCGACCGCAAGCCGAACGTGACCGTGAGCGTCGACGCGAAGGGCGTCGTGTATCTCGACAAGCGCGCGGTCGCGCTCGCCACGGTGCCGGCCGAGCTGGCCGCGCTGAAAGCGGGCCGGCCCGACGTCGCACTCGATCTGCAGGCCGACGAGCACGTACCGTACGGCACCGTCGCGAAACTGATGGCCGCGATCGAGCACGCCGGCATCACGCGCCTGTCGGTGCTGACCGCGCCGCGCGGCTGACGCGCCTTTCACGACTTCTTCTTGCGAACGCATCCATGAGCACCACGGCTTCACACAACGTTCAGTCGATCTGGTACACGCGCTGTCCGGTGCCGACGCCGCTCGGCATCGCCGCGCATCTCGGCTGGCTGGACAGCGAATTCGCCGACGACGGCATCACCGTGCGCGCGCTGCAGGAAAGCCAGCACGCGGCGCTGCATCACGCGCACGTCGATCATTCGCTCGACAACGCGTTCCGGCAGGGCGGCAGCATTCCCGCGCTGTGGGCACGCGCGGCCGGCGCCGACACGCGGGTGGTCGCGCTGACCTGGGTCGACGAGGCGCAGGCGATCGTCGCGCTGCCGGAAGCCGGCCTGACGCGGCCGAAGGACCTGCGCGGGCGCCGCGTCGGCCTGCCGCGGCGCGACGGCGAGCGCATCGACATCTTCCGCGCGGCCGCGCTGCGCGGCTTCGTCAGCGCGCTGTCGCTCGACGGGCTCGGCCCCGGCGATGTCGAATGGATCGACGTCCCGGCATCGAACCTGCGCGCGCCGGTGTCGACGCCAGCGACGCGCGACGCGGCGTTCAGCCATCCCGCGAGCCTGTCGAGCCGGCGGCTCTATGCGGCCGAGGCGGCCGCGCTCGTGCGCGGCGACGTCGATGCGATCTACGTGAAGGGTTCGCTCGGGCTGGAAACCGCGCACCTGATCGGCGCGCAGCCGGTCGTCGACATCGGCTTTCATCCCGATCCGCAGATCCGCATCAACAACGGCTCGCCGCGGCCGCTGACCGTCAATGCGTCGACGCTCGAGCGCCATCCGGACATCGTCAGCCGCTTCCTTGCGCGCGTGACCGACGTCGAAGGCTGGGCGCGCGAGCACGAGCAGGAAGTGCTCGGCTATCTCGGCCGCGAGACGGGCTCGGGCCACGACTGGCTGCGGCTTGCGTACGGCGCCGACGTGCACCGGCGGCTGCGTACGGATCTCGACGAAGCGTCGATCGCCGCGCTCGACGATTTCAAGCGCTTCCTGGTCGACTGGCGGTTCCTGCCGGCCGATTTCGACGTGCGTGCGTGGATCGACCGGCGCGCGCTCGACGGCATCGCGACGCTGTCGCGGTGAGTACGCCGGCGCGCGTCGCCGACGCATGGCGGCGCGAGCGCTTCACCGGCGGCTTCATGCTGCTCGCGCTCGCCAGCGGCACGACGATCAGCATGGCGCAGCTCGCGACGACGCTGTATGCGCTCGCGCTCGGCGTCGACAGCGCGCGGCTCGGCATCATCGCCGCGATGGAGCCGCTCGGCATCGCGCTGATGACGTTGCCGGCCGGGCTGCTGGTCGCGCGCTACGGCGCCCGGCGCGTGTACTTCGTCGCGAGCATGGGGCCGATGCTGCTCAATCTCGTCGTGCCGTTCACCGGCGCATGGCCGCTGATCGCGCTCACGCAGGCGCTGATCGGGCTGTGCATCCCGTTCCGGATCGTCTCGATCAACGGTGTGTTCCTCGCGCGTCTCGAGCGGATCGGCCTCGCCCGCGCAGGCTGGTATCGCGCGGCCATGTCGGTCGGAACGGGCATGGCCGGGCCATGGCTCGCGAGCTGGCTGATCGGCGCGCATGGCGCGGTCGCGACGTTCTGCGCGGCGTCGGCGAGCTTCGCGGGCATGGCGTGGTTCAGCCGGGTGCTGCTCGGCGACGCGCAGCCGCCGCCGCGCGGCGCGCAATCCGAAACCGGTGGCCTGCGTGCGTTGCTCGCGCTTGCCTGGAGCCGCGATGTGCGCGAGAAGCTTGCGCTGGAAGCCGTGAACAGCGCGACGCGCTTGCTCGCCGGCACCTATACGGTCGTGCTCGCCATCCAGTCGCTCCGGTTGTCGCAATCGGGCGCCGTCGCGCTGCTGACGCTGCAGGGCGTCGTCGCGGTGATTGCGCTGTTCGGGCTCGGGCATGCGGCGCAGCGGATGACGGCGCGCCGCTGCCATGCCTTCAGCCTCGCGGGCGGCGTGGCCGGGCTGCTCGCGCTCGGCCTTGCGCATGACGCGTGGACCGTCGGCGCAGGGCTCGCCGCGCTGTGTGCCGGGTCGTCGCTGCTGCATCTGGTCAACATGCAGCATCTCGGCCGCCACCCGGCCGACAAGAGCCAGGTGTCGAGCCTCTACAACCTCGCGTCGATGACCGGTGCGTTCTGCGGCCCGCTGGCCGGCAGTGCGCTCGTGCCGATCGTCGGGTTGCAGGCCGTGTTTCTGTGCTGGCTGCCCGTCGTCGTGCTGGTTGCGCTCGCGCTGCGGATCGCTCATCGGCGTCGTGAGGCAACGCAGCAGATGCCTGTAAAGCTGTCCTGACGATTTTCGGCACCGGTGTTGCGTGACAAGCAGTTTGCTTCCCTTCACAGATGCGCATGCAGCAACACCGGCATCGCATGCGCGCCGGAAGGCCCGTACGACGGGCTCGTCGATGCTGGCATCCGAATTGCAAGAGAGAACCCGTGCGCAGATCGCACGTGCGTTCAACCGATCAAACAGGATGACTCATCGATGTTCAGAAAAAAACTCATCGTCACCACGCTGGGGGGACTGCTGACGGGCGGCGCCGTATCGTTGCCGGCGTGGGCAGAGGACGGCGCAGCGACGGCGGCGGTACCGGACGCGAAGCCGGCGCAACAGGCACCGGACGACGCAGCCGCGGCTGCGACGAAGCCGGCACGGGCGAACCGCGGCGCGGCCATCCGCGAAACGAACCTCGGCACGGTGACCGTGACGGCGCGCCGGCGCAAGGAGAGCATCCAGGACGTGCCGGTCGCGGTGAGCGCGTTGAGCGGCGATGCGATCAAGAACAACGAACTGCGCGTGATCAACGACGTGACGAAGTACGTACCGAACTTCACCGGGCAATCGACCGAGGGCCGCGAACGGCCGCGCTGGTTCCTGCGCGGGGTCGGCAGCAACGATCCGTCGGACCTGTCGCTGAGTCCGATCGGCGTGTACTTCGACGACGTGTACATCAACAGCGTGTTCGGGCAGGGCTTTCCGCTGTTCGACCTCGATCGCATCGAAGTGCTGCGCGGGCCGCAGGGCACGCTGTGGGGCAAGAATACCGTCGGCGGCGCGCTCAGCATCACGTCGCAGAAGCCGACCTTCGACGTGAGCGGCTACGGCAAGCTCGGGCTCGGCCAGTACAACAGCCGGCTCGCGGAAGCCGCGATCGGCGGCCCGATCGGCAAGAACGACGTGCTGGCCGCGCGCGTGTCGGTGTATCACGAGAATGCCGACAGCTTCTACACGAACACCGTTCAGCACGGGCGCTTCGGCGGCTTCCACGACAACGCGGTGCGCTTCCAGGTGCTGGCGGTGCCGACGTCGGACACCGACTTCCTGTTCAACATCCACGGCCGCAACTACACGGGCGGCGGCAATGCGTGGCACGCGCAAGGCGCGGGACGCGGCGGCGCGAACCAGTTCGGCTTCGTCGGGGCGAGCGATCCGTACACGGTGTCGCTCAATGCGCCGTCGAGCGATCACATCTCGTCGTGGGGCACGTCGCTGACCGCGCACTGGCGCATCAACCCGGCGGTGTCGCTGACGTCGATCACCGCGTTCGAAGGGCTGCATCGCTGGTACCAGGACGACGAGGACTATTCGCCGTTCGATGCGGCGCGTTCGCATGACCGCCTGTCGAGCCGCCAGTTCTCGCAGGAATTCCGGCTCGAATCGCCGCAGAGCGACCGCCTGAGCTGGCTGGTCGGCACGCACCTGTTTACCGAGCAACTGGCCGAGCAGGGCGCCGGCGGCGGGCTACCGGGTTCGCCGTCGCCCGCGTACTACCACCTGACGGACCTCACGCAGCACACGCAGAGCGCGGCGATCTTCGGCAGCGTGAAGTACCGGTTCACCGATCGCTTCAACGTGACGGGCGGGCTGCGCTATACGATCGAGCGCAAGACCATCAACCTGACCGGGCTGCAGGATACCGGCAACGTGACGTTCAGCGATCCGAACAGCTGGTGGGTGCCGTCGTCGGTGTCGTCGCCGCTCGCGGTCAGCGCGCGGCAGAACCAGACGAACACGTGGCGCGCGCCGACCTGGGATCTCACGCCCGAATATGCGCTCAGCAACAACGTGCGCGCGTATTTCCGCTACGCACGCGGGTTCCGTTCGGGCGGCTACAACGGCAATGCGTATACGCAAAGCACGCTGTCGACCGTGTCGCCGGAGTACCTGACCGATTACGAAGCCGGCATCAAGAGCGAATGGTTCGACAAGCGGCTGATCGTCAACGCGAGCGTGTTCCACTACGACTATCGCGACATCCAGGTGTTCGCGCTCGCGCCGAACCCGTTGGGCGGGCCGCCGGTGTCGACGCTGTCGAATGCGGGGCAGGGGCGCGCGGACGGCTTCGAGCTGGAGCTGAAGGCGCAGCCGGTCAACAGCCTGTACCTGTTCGCGAACCTCGGGATGCTGAACACGCGCTACACCGAGTTCCGCTACGTGCCGACGGCCGTCGGCAACTCGTTCGCGCGTTCGCCGCACACGACGCTGAATGCGGGCTTCGACTATCGCGTGCCGGTGTCGTTCGGCACGCTGACGGCCGGCGGCGACGTGAACTACCGCAGCCACGAGTACTTCAGCGCGACGCGCCAGACGATGCCGCAGCTGTGGCAAGGCGGCTATACGGTGCTGAACGCGCACGTGTCGTACACGACGCCGAACCAGAAGTACATCGTGACGGGCTACGTGACGAACCTGACGAACAAGGTCTACAAGAAGCTCGAGCTGCTGCCGTCGTACGGCGCGTATCCGGCGCTGTACGGCGATCCGCGCACGGTCGGGATCACGCTCACCGCGAAGATCTGACGCGTGAGGCATGCCGCGGCACCGGCGTGGGACGGGCCGGTGCCGCGGCAGCCGATTCGGTCGGCGGCTATTGCGCGACGCGAATCACGACCTTCCCGAAATGCTGCCCCGACTGCAGGTGCGCATACGCCTGCGGTGCTTCGTCGAAGCCGAACGCGCGATCGACCACCGGCTTGATCCGCTTCGCCTCGACGAGCCTGACGACGTCGTCGAGCATCGCACGACTGCCGACCATCAGCCCGTGCAGCTGGCGGATGCCGCCGATCAGCGACAGCAGCCCCAGTTCCGGCCCGCTGAAACTGCTGAGGCCGCCGATCACCGACACGATGCCGCCCATCCTGGTCGCCGCGACCGAGCGCGGCAGCGTATCGCGTCCGCCGACTTCGACGACCAGATCCGCGCCCACGCCACCGGTGAGCCGCAGCACCTCGTGCTGCCACTCGGGCGTGGTGCGATAGTTGATCGTTGCGTCCGCACCGAGTGCGCGGGCGCGTTCCAGCTTCGCGTCGCTCGACGAGGTCACGATCGTGCGCAGCCCGGCCGCATGCGCGAGCTGCAGCGCGATGATCGACACACCGCCGGTGCCGAGCAGCACGACGGTCGCGCCCGGCCCCAGCCCGCCATCGACGAACAGCGCGTTCCACGCGGTGACGCCCGCGCACGACAGCGTTGCTGCTTCGTCGTAGTCGAGATGCGCGGGAATCGCGGCCAGCGCGGCTTCGTCCGACACGAAGCGTTCGGCGAGCACGCCGTCGAATTGCGCGCCGGGCGAACCCGATACCTTGTGCGGCGTCGGCGGCCCGTCGATCCAGTGCGGGAAGTAGGTGTTGATCACACGGTCGCCCGGCTTGAAGCGCGTGACGTCGCGGCCGGTTTCGACGACTTCGCCGGCGCCGTCGGCGACCGGAATCAGCGCTTCCTTGCCGATACCGAGATAGTCGCCGCGCGCGAACATCAGGTCGCGATAGTTCAACGCGGCCGAATGGATCCTCACGACGACGTCGGTCGGCCCGACCGCGCGCTGCGTCGCGTCGACGCGCCGGAGCCCGGCAATGCCGTCGCCCGGTTTCACTTGCCATGCATGCATGTCCGCTCCTTTTCGAGATAGTCAGGACTATCATAGTGTTGCGTGAGGGGACGCATTGGCGAGAATTCGGCCAACGATTGTCGCCGGCGCGGACACAAGCCAGTCATCCCACCGGAGCGGAATTGCATGGACGAGCGGTTGAGGGGCGTCGCCGAATTCGTCGACGTCGTGGAGTCGGGCAGCTTCGCGGCGGCGGCGCTGCGTCTCGGCATGACACGCTCGGCGGTCGCGAAGATCGTCGCGCGGCTCGAACAGCGTCTCGGCGCGCGGCTGCTGCAGCGCACGACGCGCCAGCTCGGGCTGACCGACGAAGGGCTCGTTTATTTCGAGCAATGCCGGCGGCTGCTGGCCGAACTCGGCGAGACGGAGGCCGCGCTCGACGCGGGGCGCCGCGAGCCGGCCGGGCGCGTGCGGATCAGCGTGCCCGTGCTGTTCGGGCGCCAATGCGTGGCGCCCGTCGTGCGGCGTCTCGTCGAGCGGCATCCGCGGCTCGAAATCGACCTGTCGTTCAGCGATCGCGTGGCCGACCTGGTGAACGACGGCTTCGACATCGCGGTGCGGATCGGTGAATTGGCCGACACGAGCGCGCTCGTCGGCCGGAAGCTGGGCGTGCAGCGGATGGGCATTTGCGCATCGCCCGCGTATCTGGCGCGTCACGGGCGGCCGTCGGGGCTCGACGAACTCGCGTCGCACGTCGGCATCGCGTATTCGCGCGGCGGGCAGCCGACGCCGTGGCGGGTCATCGGCGCGGACGGCGGCGTGCGCGAGCATCGCGCGGCCGGCCGGCTGCGGTTCGACGACCTGCAGGCGATCGCCGACGCCGCCGCCTCCGGCGCAGGCCTCGCGTGGCTGCCGTGCTGGCTGATGGCGCCGTATGTGCGCGACGGCCGCCTCGCGCTCGTGATGGACAGCAACAGCGTGTCGGGTGCCGAGGTGTATGCAGTGCGGCCGGCGTCACGCCATGTGCCGTCGAAGGTGCGGGTGGTCATCGATGCGCTGATGGACGAGATTCCGGGCATGCTGGCGTCGGACGATGCGAACGGCGAGCGCGGATGACGGCGACCGATTCCCCGGCCACGACGCGACAACCCGGCTGGCTGCGGATCGCGTCGCGGCGGGCCGATCGACGGGGCTGCGACGACGGTGAATCGACGGCGGTGGTTGGATGCGTTTCACGACGCCGCGGCCCACTCGGGCGGGGCTGTGCGTTTTGCGCATGGTTGAAGAAATGCCCGTCAACATGCAACGGGATTTTTTGCGCGAGCGACTAGCGCTTGCGTCGCCTCGGATCGATACCGTTTTGTTCGAGCAGCTTGCGCAGCCGCGAGTTGTCGATCCAAAGCGTAGCGAATGCGGCCACCGTCATCAGGGTGGGGAACCATTCGCCTGTCGCGCTGATGATCGCCCAACCTACGGCCGTGACAATCAGTGCCGTGACGATGAGAAGCAATCGGTCTGCAAGCCACTTCATTGCGCACCCCTCAACGCGATCATGTTTGCATGGAGGACTGTGGAAAAACTCGGACATTTCGACATCTGGATTTTCTCGGGATAAGTCGCAAAATTCTTACATATCCCTTTCTCCGGGTCGATCGGTAACTCCAGCAGGTTGTCGCGCAGACCGATCGAGTTTCGATCGCGTGATTGTGCCGGTGATGCCCCGCCAATCGTGGCGGGTAGCGTTGATGCTGGCATGTCGACCGGTTGCGGCAACCTCCGCGATTGTCGCAATCGGAGTAGTTTTGCAGATCTGTTTAACTGCCTTGAGACCTTTCCTGACGTTTTCAGGACAAGGATGGCGAGGGTATGGCGCACGTTGCAGCGACCGCTCGACGCAACGCCGCCGACGACCATACGCGTTTCGCGTCACTGCGGCACAATCGGCCGGAGCACGCGCGCGCCGGGTGACCCCAGGCGCGTCGCGCCGTTTCCTCCGGATTCCTCGTCAAAGGCATGCCCATGTCATCCCGCACTTTTCTCGTCACCGGCGCATCGCGCGGCATCGGCCTCGCGATCAGCGCCACGCTCGCGCAACGCGGCCATCGCGTCATCGGTCTCGCGCGACATGCGCAGGGCATCGACTTCCCCGGCGAATTGCTGGCGTGCGATCTTGCCGACATCGAACAGACGGCCGCGACGCTCGCGCGGATCGGCGAGCGGCACGATGTCGACGGCATCGTCAACAATGCAGGCATCGTGTTGCCGCAACCGCTCGGCAAGATCGATTTCCAGTCGCTGCAGACCGTGTTCGATCTCAACGTGCGGGCTGCGATCCAGGTCACGCAGCACTTCGCCGATACGATGAAGGCGCGCGGCTACGGGCGCATCGTCAACATCTGCAGCCGGGCGATTTTCGGCAGCCTCGATCGCACCGCGTATTCCGCCGCGAAGAACGCGCTGGTCGGCTGCACGCGCACGTGGGCGCTCGAACTGGCCGAACACGGCGTGACCGTCAACGCGGTGGCGCCGGGGCCGATCGAGACGGAACTGTTCCGCCAGACGCGGCCGGTCGGCAGCGAAGCCGAGCGCATGGTGCTCGCGACGATTCCCGCACGCCGGCTCGGCACGGCCGCCGACGTCGCGGCGGCGATCGCCTTCTTCCTGTCCGACGAAGCCGGCTTCGTCACGGGGCAGGTGCTGTCGGTGGACGGCGGCGGCAGCCTCGGCGGGCGCAGCTGACGCACGGCGGCGCGCTGCGCGCCGAGCGGTGCGCAGCGCATATTCCCGCATCCCGTTAGCATGTGACGAATCCGACTTTGGGCGCCGCGCGGGCGACGCTAAGATCGCCGATCCCGTAGATCGAGCGTCAACAAGAATGAAAAAGTCCGCTTCGCCGTTGCATGCTTTCCGTTTCCGTGTCGTCTGCGCCGCGATTGCCGGCGCGGTGTCGCTCGCCTCGTGCGGCGGCGTCGACAGCGATTCGCCGCCGCCGCAGGCCAATACGACGCCGCCGCAGGCCGCGAAACGCCCGAACATCCTGTACATCATGGCCGACGACCTCGGCTATTCCGACATCCATGCATTCGGCGGCGAAATCAACACGCCGAACCTCGACGCGCTCGTCGCATCGGGCCGCATCCTGTCGAACCACCACACGGGCACCGTCTGCGCGATCACGCGCGCGATGCTGGTGTCCGGCACCGATCACCATCTGGTCGGCGAAGGCACGATGGGCGTGCCGACCGACGAGCGGCGCGGGCTGCCCGGCTACGAGGGCTACCTGAACGATCGCGCGCTGTCGTTCGCACAACTATTGAAGGATGCGGGCTATCACACGTATATCGCGGGCAAGTGGCACATCGGCTCGGGGATCGTCGGCAGCGCGACGGGCAGCGGGCAGACGCCGGACCAGTGGGGTTTCGAGCGCAGCTACGTGCTGCTCGGCGGCGCGGCGACGAACCACTTCGCGCACGAGCCGGCCGGCTCGTCGAACTACACGGAAGACGGCCGCTACGTGCAGCCTGGCCAGCCCGGGCAGCCGGGCGGTACGGGCGGCAGCCCGGCCGTGTTCTATTCGACCGACTTCTACACACAGAAGCTGATCTCGTACATCGATTCGAACCAGCGCGACGGCAAGCCGTTCTTCGCATACGCGGCGTACACCTCGCCGCACTGGCCGCTGCAGGTGCCCGAACCCTGGCTGCACAAGTACGCGGGCGTGTACGACGCCGGCTACGACGCGATCCGCAACGCGCGGATCGCGCGGCAGAAGGCGCTCGGCCTGATTCCCGCCGACTTCAAGCCGTTCGACGGCCTGCCCGAGACGACGGCCGCGTCGCCCGCGACCGCGAACAACGGCACCGCGAACGCGAAGTACATCAGCGCCGTGCATACGGCCGCGGACGGCTACAGCGACTACGGCCCCGGCAAGGTCGACAAGCTGTGGGCGAGCCTGTCGCCGGCCGAGCGCCGTGCGCAGGCGCGCTACATGGAGATCTACGCGGGGATGGTCGAGAACCTCGACTACAACATCGGCCTGCTGATCCAGCACCTGAAGGACATCGGGGAATACGACAACACGTTCATCATGTTCCAGTCGGACAACGGCGCGGAAGGCTGGCCGATCGACGGCGGCGCGGACCCGACGGCGACCGATACCGCGAACGGGCAGGACCCGATCTATTCGACGCTCGGCACCGACAACGGCAAGCAGAACGCGCAGCGTTTGCAGTACGGGCTGCGCTGGGCCGAAGTGAGCGCGTCGCCGTTCCGGCTCACGAAGGGCTATTCGGCCGAAGGCGGCGTGTCGACGCCGACGATCGTGCGGCTGCCGGGCCAGTCGCAGCAGTTGCCGACGCTGCGCGCATTCACGCACGTGACCGACAACACGGCGACGTTCCTCGCGGTCGCGGGCGTCACGCCGCCGTCGCAGCCGGCGCCGCCGCTCGTCAACACGCTGACGGGCGTCGACCAGAACAAGGGCAAGGTGATTTACAACAACCGCTACGTGTATCCGGTCACGGGCCAGTCGCTGCTGCCGGTGCTCACGGGCTCCGCGACGGGTGAAGTGCACACGACGCCGTTCGGCGACGAAGCGTACGGGCGCGCTTACCTGCGCAGCGCGGACGGCCGCTGGAAGGCATTGTGGACCGAGCCGCCGCTCGGGCCGCTCGACGGTCACTGGCAGCTGTACGACCTCGCGTCGGATCGCGGCGAGACGACCGACGTGTCCGCGCAGAATCCGTCGGTGATCGGCACGCTCGTCGACCAGTGGAAGACCTACATGAGCAACGTCGGCGGCGTCGAGCCGCTGCGTCCGCGCGGCTATTACTGATCGCGGGGACGACACGATGCGGTTCCGCTTCTGGACGACCGGCGCGGCGCTTGCCGCCACGCTGTTCGCCGCCGCATTCGCGGTGGGCTATGCGAATTCGGCGGCGCCGCCAGGCGGCGCATTCGACGACCTGAATCGCGGCCGCGCGCTTGCGCCGCTCGGTTCGGAACGCCAGTGCGAACGTTATTCCGGACTGCCGGCGAAGTGGCGCGACGACCCGCAGGCGGGGATGGTGCACCTGCGCGGCGGCGCGTTCGTGTTCGGCAGCACGCGCGGCTATGCGGACGAGCGTCCGGTCGGCGACGGCCGCACGCGCGTCGGCGGCTTCTGGATCGACCAGACCGACGTGACGATTGCGCAGTTCGCCGCGTTCGTGCAGGCGACCGGCTACGTGACCGAGGCCGAGCAGCAGGGCGGCGCGGCGGTGTTCCACGTGCCGACGCGCGACGAGATGAACGCGCGCGACCTCGCATGGTGGTCGTGGGTGAAGGGCGCGTCGTGGCGTCATCCGCGCGGGCCGGGCAGCGACGTCGAAGGGCTCGGCAACCTGCCCGTCACGCTCGTCACGCAGCGCGACGCGCTCGCGTATGCGCGCTGGCTTGGCCGTGACCTGCCGACCGAGGCGGAATGGGAATACGCGGGCAAGGCCGGCCGCGACGATGCATCGCTCGATGCGGCGCCGCGCGATGCGCGGGGCAAGCCGGCCGCGAATTACTGGCAGGGTGCGTTTCCGGTGCTCGACACGGCCGAGGACGGTCATGCGGGGCTCGCGCCCGTCGGCTGCTACGCGGCGAACGGCTTCCGGCTCTACGACATGATCGGCAATGCGTGGGAATGGACGAAGGACGCGTACACGGGCCCGCATCAGTCGCACACGAACGGCGACACGGCGGCCGTCGCGCCGCCGACGCGCCGTCACGATACGCCGATGGTCATCAAGGGCGGCTCGTTCCTGTGCTCGCGCGATTACTGCGTACGCTACCGCGCGTCGTCGCGCGAGCAGCAGGAAGCCGATCTCGGTGCGTCGCATATCGGCTTTCGCACGATTCTGAGGGATGCTTCATGACGAAGGGCTTCGTGCGATTCGCTTCCGTGTGGTTGCTGGCTGCGTGCGGTGTCGTGCATCAGGGCGCGGCCGTTGCGGCCGAAACCGTTGCACCGGCGGTGCGCGTCGGCGTCACGCGCGGCGTGCATGCGCAGATCCTGGACGAAGTGAAGCGGGTCGCCGCCACGCGAGGACTGGGTATCGACGTCGTCGAATTCGACGATGCATCGCGTATCGACGCGGCGCTTGCCGACGGCCGGATCGACGCGGCCAGCTTCGAGGACGCGCAACAGCTTGCCGCGACCCGCGCGCAGAAGCGCTACGCCTTGTCCGAAGTCGCGCCGACCGTCACGCTGCCGATGGCGTTTTATTCGCGCAAGCTGACAAGCCTGAGCGCGTTGCAACCGGGCGCGACGGTCGCGATTCCCGCCGATCCGCGCGGCATGGCACGCGCGCTCGTGCTGCTGCAGAACGACACGCTGGTGACGCTGCGCGAAAAGGCCGGCCTGCACGCAACGCTGCGCGACGTGACCGGCAACCGGCTCGGGTTGAAACTCGTCGCGCTGCGCCGTGATCGTCTGTATGCGGCGCTCGATACGGCCGCGTTCGTCGCGATCGACAGCGACGATGCCGCACGCGCCGGGCTGCAGCCTGCGCGCGACAGCATCAGCCTCGAGGATGCGCGCTCGCCGTATGCGAACGTGCTGACGGTGCGCGACGCCGATCGCGCGAAGCCGTGGGTCACGCAGCTTGTCGCCGCGTATCACTCGGACGACGTCGCGCGTTTCATCCTCACGCGCTACCAGGATTCGGTGCGGCGGCCGTGGTAGATAGCTACCTGCTTGCATGCAGCGCATGCGGACGCTGCTGCAACAGCCCCCCGACGCTGTCGTTGCGCGAATTGCTCCGGCATCGGCATCGCTTCGTCGGTGCGCTGACGATCCGCCGCGTGCCGAAGCGGCGGATCGGCGAGCGCTGGAGCGCGGGCGGACGCGAGCACGTACTCGATGCCGACGATGTCGCGGCAGCCGATGCGCTGGCCGACCGGCTGTTCCATCGGATCGGCGGTGCGAATGGCGAATGGATCGCGCTGACGCTGCAGGGCTACGACTATCCGTCGCTCGACCGTTGCGCGGCGCTGGCCGACGACGGCCGCTGCAGCGTGCATGCGAACAAACCGTCGATCTGCAGCGCGGTGCCGCTCGATCCGATGCTGCCGGACCGGTTGCAGTCGCGCGTGCTCGCTGCGCGGCGCGACGATGCGGGATGGCTCGGCGCGAACTGCATCGTCGAAGCGGGGCGTGCGCCATCTTCTGTTGAATCGTCATTCCCGATTCCGATGGTAACGGCCGGACAGGTCGCGGACCGTGCGGCGCTCGACGCCCATCGTCATGCGCTCGCGTTCGAGCGTGCGGTGTGGCGCGATGCCGTGTTCGCGTCGTTGACCGATGACGGGCAGGACGTGCGTCACGCGCTGTCGCGGCTCGCACCGGGCGGCTACCTGACCGTGTCGATCGTGCCCGTGCTGCTGGCCGTCGCGTCGATTTCCGCGCATCGCCGCGCGCTGTGTATCGACTTCATCGACGCGCAGCTTGCATTGATCGGCGCAAACATAGAAGCGGCGCTCGCACGCCGACGTACCGACGACCGGCCCGCGACGCACGAGCTGCGCGGCTTCGCGCAGGCGCTCGAGCGCGCACGACTCGCGCTCGCGGCGATGCCGTCGCCTGCAGCCGGCGCGCATGCAGATGCACTGCGAATCGACGCATGGCTCGACGACCGGCTCGCCGCCGATCCGCGCGCCGCATAACGACCGTCGCATGACGATCGCGGCACGCCGCGCGTGCCGTACACTTGCGCTCTTTCAACCGTCTTCGATGGAGCGTGCATGTACGCGTCGACCTTCATTTTCCGTGCCGGGCAATACGACGACGAATTCCACCGTCTCGACCGGCAGATCGCCGACATGGCGCGCGCGACGCCCGGCTATCTCGGCGAGGAAACGTGGGAGAACGCCGAAGCGGGGCTGATCCAGAACGTCTACTACTGGGAATCCGAGGCGGCGCTGCAGCAGTTGATGCAGCATCCCGCGCATCTCGAAGCGAAAGCGAAGCACGCGCGCTGGCTGGACGGCTATCGCGTCGTGATTTCGAAGGTGCTCCGCGAGTACGGCGACGGCAAGCTGACGCAGCCGCATGCGGGGCAATCGGCGTGAGTGTCGGCGGTTAAGCGGTCGCTCCGGTTTCACCCGGCGTGGCCGATTCGCTTCCCGCGCGCGCCCAGACCGGAAACGTCGCATTCCGGATCGACGTCTGCGCGTCGATGACCTTGCGGTGATCGATGCCGGGCAGGTCGAGCAGCCGGTCGACCGCCGCCTTCGCGCCTTCGGCGTCCTGCGGGAATCCGCACGCGAGCTGCTCGTTCGCGTCGAACAGGAGCCACCAGACATCCGACACGAACGGCCCCTGGTCGTTGGTTTCGATCACGACGGCACCGAGGTCGGACAGCGCGATCCCGTGCGTTGCACCGGTCTGGTCGGTCGATTCGATGCGTGTGCCGGTCGCCGTCACGGTCCAGCCGCTTTGCCGGCCGGGCGGGCGGCCCGGTGACGGTGCGATATCGGGTTGTACCGGGCGGCGCGTGCTTGCCGCTTCGATAGCGACCATCGCTTCGGCCGCAACACGTTCCTTCCGTTGGCGCCCGTCGATCCACGGCAACACGGCGCCGCCAATCATCGCCGCGATCCACAGGTAGTACCCGGCGCCGAACGTGCTGATCTTTTCGTAGTTCGCGTCGGTCGGTATCGTGTGCCACCCGATCGCAAAGGCCACGGCCGCGGCGAGCAGCGCGGATACGGTGCGGTTCGGCCTGATCAGCGCGACGACGAACAGCGGATTGCCGAGCCACGCGAACTGGAGGTCGAGGATCGCGAGCGGCCCGAGCGCGAGCACCATGTAGCCGCGCCACCAGCTCACCGCGCCGGCCGCATTCGGCGGTTCGGCCGCGACGGGCAGCAGCAGCGACGCGACATACAGCGCGACGATCACGGCGCGCGCAAGGTTCAGGCGGGTGGAAGCGGAGCGGATCTGCATGTTGCCTTCTGTCGAGCACGGGCATGCGAAGCGATGAATGCCGGACGGCCGCGCCGTCATTCACGATGCGTGGCGCGAAGGTGCCCACGCGCCGAAGGCGATTGTGGGCGATTCCCGGCGCGATGTCGAACGCGCGTCGATCCGCGCGGCACCGTCAAAGCGCTTCGACCAGCAACCGCTTGCTCTTTTCGCAGTACTCGTGACACGCGGCCCGCGCGGCGATCGACGCGCCGTGCACGAACCGCGGCGCGTCCGCGCGCCGCGACATCGACACGACGATCGACGGCGGCGACGGCTGCAGCGGCAACTCGACCACTTCGCCGCTTTCGATCAGCGCATCGACGAACAGCACCGGAATCGCGGCGACGCCGAAACCGTCGCGCACCAGCTGGACGATCACCGAGATCGACGGCGAGCCGGTGATGCGTGTTTCCGACAGCGGCACGCCGTGCGCATGCGCGAGCGCGCGGACGATGTCTTCCAGCGCGCGATGCGGCGCGGTGCCGCGCCCGTACGTGAGGATCGGCTGGCGCAGCACCTGCCGCGCGAGGCCGGTGCGCGTGTTCGGCAGCAGCCCCGCGCGCGCGATCCAGCGCACCGGGTAGTTCGCGAGCGCGTCGCACACGACCGACGCCTCGTCGCTGCCCTCGACGCGGATGATCAGGTCGAGCTCGCCGGCCATCAGCCGGCGCTGCAGCACGACGCTCACGTCGACGGTCAGGTCGATTTCCAGCTGCGGATAGTCGGCCGCCAGCCGCCGCATGTAGTGCGGCAGCCAGCTGTGCACGACGGTTTCGATCACGCCGAGCCGCAGCTTGCCGCGCAGCGCGCTCTCGCCGGACGCGGCGGCCTGCAGCTCCTGCGTCGCCTCGACCACGGCCTTCGCATAGCCGAGCAGGTACTCGCCGTTCGGCGTGAGCCGGAATTCGCGACTGTCGCGATCGACGAGCACCGTCTGCAATTCGTCTTCGAGCGCCTTCAGGCGCTGCGAGATCGCGGCCGGCGTCGCGTGCAGCGCGGCCGCCGTCGTCCGGAAATTGCGCAGCTTCGCGAGCGTGACGAAGGTTTCTAGAAAACGCGTGTTCATGGCGGATCGGGCGAGCAGTGGATGCGCAGCTTGCCGGCGACGAAAAATGAACGGGACCGGGGAAAACCCGCGGATCCGTTAAGAAATTCTATACAACAGACGCAAAAAAACTCGTTGGCGTCAAAATTTTTTCCTTTCTATTCTTCGCCATATCCGATGACACACCACCGTCATCCCGACGACATCCCGATCTGCGACGACTCATCATGACGCCTTCCGAATTCCGCCAGTCCGTGCGCCGCGGCGCGTTCCGGGGCCCGACCGCCGGTCATTGCGGCCCGTTCGCGCAAGCGAACCTCGCGATCCTGCCCGACGCGTACGCGCACGATTTCCTGCGTTTCTGCCAGGCGAACCCGAAGGCCTGCCCGCTGCTGGGCGTCGGCGAACCGGGCGCGTTCCGGATCGACGCGCTCGGCGAGGATCTCGACATCCGCACCGACGTGCCGAGCTACAACGTATACAGGGACGGGCGCCTGACCGAGCGCGTCGAGTCGCTCGAAGCGCTGTGGCGCGACGATTTCGTCGTATTTGCAATCGGCTGCTCGTTCTCGTTCGAGGACATGCTCAGCCGCGAAGGCATCGGGCTGCGCCACGTCGAGGAGGGTCGCAACGTGCCGATGTACCGCACGTCGATCGCGAATCGCCGCGCGGGCATCTTCGGCGGCCAGCTGGTCGTGTCGATGCGGCCGATGCGCGGCGCCGACGCGATCCGCGCGGTGCAGATCACGAGCCGGTTTCCGGGCGTGCACGGCGCGCCGATCCATATCGGCCACCCGCGGGAACTCGGCATCGCCGACCTGAATGCGCCCGAATTCGGCGACGCCGTGACGATCCGCGACGGCGAGCTGCCGGTGTTCTGGGCGTGCGGCGTGACGCCGCAAACCGCGCTGATGGACGCGAAGCTGCCGATCGCGATCGCGCACACGCCCGGCCACATGCTGATGACCGACATCACGAACGCGTCGCTGGCCGTATTCTGAATTCCGGGCCGGCAGACGGCCACGCAAGACACACCGCACGCACGATCGCCATTCGAACGCGCATAACGACAGGAGCACCACCATGGAAAGCAAGACCCTCGCGGCACCCGCCGCCGAGCCCGCGAGCCGAGCGAGCAGCGGCCTGTTCTCGTGGTACGCCGATGCGCAGCCGCGCGAGCGCCGCGCATTCTGGAGCTGCAAGGTCGGCTACATGCTCGACGGGATGGACACGCAGATGCTGTCGTTCGTGATCCCGACGCTCGTCGCGACGTGGGGCATCTCGCTCGCGGACGCGGGCTTCATCGGCACGGTCACGCTGCTCGCATCGGCGCTCGGCGGCTGGATCGCCGGCATCCTGTCCGACCGGATCGGCCGCGTGCGCACGCTGCAGCTCACGGTGCTGTGGTTCGCGGTGTTCACCGCGTTGTGCGGGCTCGCGCAGAACTACCACCAGCTGCTCGCGGCGCGCGCGCTGATGGGTTTCGGCTTCGGCGGCGAATGGACAGCCGGCGCGGTGCTGATCGGCGAAGTGATCCGCGCGCGCGATCGCGGCAGGGCGGTCGGCCTCGTGCAGTCGGGCTGGGCGATCGGCTGGGGGCTGTGCGCGCTGCTGTACGCACTGCTGTTCTCGGTGCTGCCGGCCGAGCAGGCGTGGCGCGCACTGTTCCTCGTCGGCCTCGCACCCGCGCTGCTGGTCGTCGCGATCCGCCGCTACGTGAAGGAGCCGGACGTCTACGAGAAGGAGAAGGCCGCGCAGGCAAAAGTGGCCGATGCGCCGCGCCTGACCGAGATCTTCGCGCCGAAGCTGATCACGACGACGCTGCGCGCGGCGCTGCTGACGACCGGCGCGCAGGGCGGCTACTACGCGATCACGACGTGGCTGCCGACCTTCCTGAAGACCGAGCGGCACCTCACGGTGATGGGCACCGGCGGCTATCTCGCGATGATCATCATCGGTTCGTGGGTCGGCTACCTGACGAGCGCGTACCTGACCGATCGACTCGGCCGCAAGCCGAACTTCATCCTGTTCGCGGTCGGCTCGATGGTAATCGCATTCGCCTACACGTCGCTGAACCTGACCAACGCGTCGATGCTGTGGCTCGGCTTCCCGCTCGGGTTCTTCGCATCGGGCATCTTCTCCGGGATGGGCGCGTTCCTCACCGAACTGTTCCCGACCCGCGTGCGCGGTTCCGGCCAGGGCTTCTGCTACAACGTGGGCCGCGCGATCGGTGCGCTGTTCCCGTTCCTGATCGGCGCACTGTCGAAGCAGTACGGGCTCGGCACGAGCATCGGCATCTTCGCGGTCGCCGCCTACGGCGTGGTGATCGTCGCCGCGCTGACGCTGCCCGAGACCCGCGGCCGCGAACTCGACGCCGCCTGACCGACGGCAGCGGCGGGCCGGCCGGCCCGGCGTTTTTCTTCCCCTTTCATCGAGACCGTGACACGGCGTGCGACGCGCGCCGTGCGGCGGCGCTCGTCCCTCGATTCAACGACGCCTCGACCCGACATCATGACTGACCGACACCTTTCCCCCGTTCCCTCCGACGCCGCGCGCTGGCAATTCTGGATCGACCGCGGCGGCACGTTCACCGACATCGTCGCGCGCCGGCCCGACGGCACGCTCGTCACGCACAAGCTCCTGTCGGAGAACCCCGAGCAGTACCGCGACGCGGCCGTGGCCGGCATCCGCCACCTGCTCGGCCTCGCGGCAGGCGAGGCGATCACGCCCGCGCACGTCGACATGGTGAAGATGGGCACGACGGTGGCGACCAACGCGCTGCTCGAACGCAAGGGCGAACGCACCGCGCTCGCGACGACGCGCGGCTTTCGCGACGTGCTGCGTATCGCGTACCAGAACCGGCCGCGCCTGTTCGATCTCGACATCGTGCTGCCCGATGCGTTGTACGAGACCGTCGTCGAGATCGACGAGCGCGTCGGCGCGCATGGCGACGTCGTCGTGCCGCTCGATGTTCAGGGTGCCGAAGCGTCGCTGCGCCGTGTGTTCGACAGCGGCGTGCGCGCGCTCGCGATCGTGCTGATCCACGGCTACCGCTACACCGCGCACGAACATGCGCTGGCCGAACTCGCGCGCCGCATCGGCTTCACGCAGGTGTCGGTGTCGCACGAAGTGTCGCCGCTGATGAAGATGGTGTCGCGCGGCGATACGACCGTCGTCGACGCGTACCTGTCGCCGATCCTGCGCCGCTACGTCGAGCAGGTCGCGCACGAGATGCCGGGCGTGAACCTGCAGTTCATGCAAAGCAGCGGCGGGCTGACGCGCGCCGACGCGTTCCAGGGCAAGGATGCGATCCTGTCGGGCCCGGCCGGCGGCATCGTCGGGATGGTGCGTGCTGCGCGTGCGGCCGGCTTCGGCCAGGTGATCGGCTTCGACATGGGCGGCACGTCGACGGACGTGTCGCACTACAACGGCGAGTTCGAGCGCGAGTTCGAGACGCAGGTGGCCGGCGTGCGGATGCGTGCGCCGATGATGAGCATCCATACGGTCGCGGCGGGCGGCGGGTCGGTGCTCGGCTTCGACGGTGCACGGCTGCGCGTCGGGCCCGAATCGGCCGGCGCGAACCCGGGGCCGGCCGCGTACCGGCGCGGCGGCCCGCTGACGGTCACCGACTGCAACGTGATGCTCGGCAAGATCCAGCCCGACCATTTCCCGCGCGTGTTCGGCCCCCATGCGGACGAACCGCTCGACCGCGACGGCGTGGTCGCGAAGTTCGCGGCGCTCGCCGACGAGATCCACGCGGCGACGGGGCGGCGCGAGACGCCCGAGACGCTGGCCGAAGGCTTCCTGGACATCGCGATCGGCAGCATGGCGAACGCGATCAAGAAGATCTCCGTGCAGCGCGGCCACGACGTGTCGCGCTACGTGCTGACGACGTTCGGCGGCGCGGGCGGCCAGCACGCGTGCGGCGTGGCCGATGCGCTCGGGATGACGCAGGTGTTCGCGCATCCGCTCGCGGGCGTGCTGTCCGCCTACGGGATGGGCCTTGCCGACCAGACCGCGATGCGCGAGCGCGCGGTCGAGGCCGTGCTGTCCGACGCGTCGTTGCCGGCGCTGAATGCGGCGCTCGACCGGCTGGCCGACGAGGCCGTCGGCGCGCTGCTCGAACAGGGCGTGCCGCCGGAGCGGATCGCGACCGAGCGGCGCGTGCACCTGCGCTACCAGGGCACCGACTCGGCGCTCGACGTGCCGGCCGGCAGCGTCGACGCGATGCAGCAGGCATTCGAGGCCGCCTACCGGCAGCGCTACGCGTTCCTGATGCCCGGCACGCCGCTCGTCGCCGAGCTCGCGTCGGTCGAGGCGATCGGCCGCTCCGACGCGCCGGTCGACATCGCGCCGCTCGCACCGCGCGGGGCGGGCGCGGCGCCGCAAGCGCACGCGGCCGTGCGCTTCTATTCGGGCGGCCAATGGCACGACGCGGCGCTGGTCGTGCGCGACACGCTGCTTGCCGGCGACGCGATCGACGGCCCGGCGATCGTCGCGGAGAAGAACGGCACGACCGTCGTCGAACCCGGCTGGCGCGCCGACATGACCGCGCAAGGCAACCTCGTGCTGACGCGCACGACGCCGCTGCCGACGCGCCGCTCGCTCGGCACCGACGCGGACCCGGTGCGGCTCGAGATCTTCAACAACCTGTTCATGTCGATCGCCGAGCAGATGGGGCTGCGGCTGCAGAACACCGCGTACTCGGTGAACATCAAGGAGCGGCTCGACTTCTCGTGCGCGATCTTCGACGGCGACGGCAACCTGATCGCGAACGCGCCGCACATGCCCGTGCACCTCGGCTCGATGGGCGAAAGCATCCGCACGGTGATCGAGCGCAACCGCGGCCGCATGCGCGACGGCGACGTCTTCATGCTGAACGACCCGTATCACGGCGGCACGCACCTGCCGGACGTGACGGTCATCACGCCGGTATTTGCCGACGGCTCGGACACGCCGCTGTTCTACGTCGGCTCGCGCGGCCACCACGCGGACATCGGCGGCACGACGCCGGGCTCGATGCCGCCCGATTCGACCCATATCGACGAGGAGGGCGTGCTGATCGACAACTGGCAGCTCGTGTCGGCCGGCGTGCTGCGCGATGCCGACACGCGCGCGCTGCTCGCGTCGGGCCGCTACCCGGCGCGCAACGTCGAGCAGAACATGGCCGACCTGCGCGCGCAGGTCGCCGCGAACCAGAAGGGCGTCGACGAACTGCGCCGGATGGTGGCGCAGTTCGGCCGCGACGTCGTGCTCGCATTCATGGGCCATGTGCAGGACAACGCCGAGGAAGCGGTACGGCGCGTGATCGGCGCGCTGCAGGACGGCGCGTACCGTTACCCGCTCGACAACGGCGCGGAGATTCGCGTCGCGATCCGCGTCGACCGCGCGGCGCGGCGTGCGGAAATCGATTTCACCGGCACGTCCGCGCAGCTCGACAACAACTTCAACGCGCCGAAGGCCGTCTGCATGGCCGCCGTGCTGTACGTGTTCCGCACGCTGGTCGGCGACGACATCCCGCTGAACGCCGGCTGCCTGAAGCCGCTGACGGTCATCGTGCCGGCGCGCTCGATGCTGAACCCCGAGTATCCGGCGGCCGTCGTGTCGGGCAACGTCGAAACGTCGTCGGCGATCACCAACGCGCTGTACGGCGCGCTCGGCTGCGTCGCGTCGAGCCAGGGAACGATGAATAACTTCACATTCGGCAACGCTCGCTACCAGTACTACGAGACGATCGCGGGCGGCAGCGGCGCGGGTGACGGTTTCGCGGGCGTCGGCGCGGTGCAGACGCACATGACGAATTCGCGGCTGACCGATCCGGAGGTGCTCGAATGGCGCTACCCGGTGCGGCTCGATTCGCACCGGATCCGCGCCGGGTCGGGCGGCAGCGGGCGCTGGCGCGGCGGCGACGGCGCGGTGCGGCGGATCCGCTTCCTCGAGCCGATGACCGCGTCGATCCTGTCGAACAACCGGATCCACGCGCCGTTCGGCGCGGCGGGCGGCGGCGCCGGCGCGCTCGGCCGCAACACGATCGAGCGGGCCGACGGCACGGTCGAGGCGCTCGACCATATCGGCCGCGCGCAGATGGCGCCGGGCGACGTGTTCGTCGTCGAGACGCCGGGCGGCGGCGGCTACGGCGTGGCGGGCTGACCGCTGCAACCGGCGCGGAGGCCCGCGCCGGTTGCACGGGAAACATTGCAACGGACTGTGGAATAAAACAACGAATTAACGCACAAACGGAATCAAAAATGACCGAGATCCGGATCGTCGGAACGTGATCCGACCCTGTCCGGACGGCACCGGGAGCACCCTCGTCCCGATCGCTCGGAACCGACCGCAAACCCACGACCACAAAGGCGCTCAGCCGATTCCGCCGATGCCGTTCCACACGGCGCGTCCGGTCTTTTACTTGCCGCCAATCATGAAAAATCCGGCTTGCCAATCGAGTCCCGATTCCTTGACACTCCGCTCTAAATGTGAGTGCCAATCTTCATCGTCATTTGATAAGATGGCTCTCATCATTCGTTAGGCAGAACCTGCGCGCATCGCGCGCGAACGCCGGGTCGCATTAGCTGGAAACAAGTACGGGACGAGGACTGTTGTCACGGCAATCGCGGCTGCCCTGCCGGGCACGCACACTGTACGTGCCCGGCAGGGCGGGTGGCCTTCTCCTCCGTCTAAACTGTGCGTTTTTTCTGGATCGGGGCGCTCCATGGATGACGAAAACGATAGCGCGGTACTCGAGGCGCACGTCGGTACGCGCAGCCCCTGCTGGCGTCTCCGCAGCGACAGCAATGCGCTCGAGCTGGCCGCCGTGCGCGGCCTGACCAACGTCGCCATTGCGCTGACGGGCGAGCAGGCCGCACGCATCCGGGCGCTGACAGGCGTCACGTCGCACCTCGTGCTCGACATCGTGCTGTTCGGCAGTCCGGTCAGCCTCCATCTCGTCGGCAGGAAGGTCAACACGACAGACTGGGCCGGCACGGCCTCGGCCTATTCCGATACGGTGTCCGTCGCGGGCGACCTCTCGCACGGGCTCGCGTTCGCCGAGCAGGTCGTGTCCGAGGTGAATTCGCTCGTCGTGATCCTCGACCGCAACGGGATGGTGCAGCGCTTCAACCGCCTGTGCGAGGAAGTGACGGGCAAGCGCGAGGTCGACGTGATTGGCCGCAGCGCGTTCGAGCTGTTCATGAGCCCCGAGCAGGGCGCGCAGTCGCGCACCAACATCACGGGCTTTTTCGCGAGCAACCAGTCGTACGCGGTCGAGCGCTACATCAACACGGTCAACGGGCCGCGCCTGTTCCAGTTCCGCAACAAGTTCGTGCAGAGCGGCAGCGGCATCGAAGAGCAGTTCCTGATCTGCTCGGGCATCGACATCACCGAGGAGCGCAACGCGCAGCATCGGCTCATCGAGCTCGCGAACACCGACGTGCTCACCGGGCTGCCGAACCGCCATGCGATCAGCGAGCGGATCCGCGCGGCGATCGACGCGGAGAGCCCCGACACGCGCGGCCAGGTCGGCATCCTGTTCCTCGACCTCGACAACTTCAAGCGCGTCAACGACCACTACGGGCACATCACCGGCGACCGCCTGCTGCAGGACGTGTCGGCGATCATCAGCGGCTGCCTGCCGTCCGGCGCGACGCTCGCGCGGCTCGGCGGCGACGAGTTCCTCGTGCTGTTCGAGCACGGCACGCGGCCGTTGCTCGAAGCGACCGCGCAGATCATCCTCGAACGGCTGCGCACGCCGATCCACCTCGGGCTGATGGAGGTGTACACGAGCTGCTCGATCGGCATCGCGATGTATCCGCAGCACGGCGATTCGCTGGAGACGCTGATCCGCAGCGCCGACACCGCGATGTACGTCGCGAAGGAAGAGGGCAAGCATACGTACCGCGTGTTCTCGCTGGAGATGAACCAGAAGGTCGCGAAGTACATGTGGCTCGACACGAACTTGCGCAAGGCGCTCGAGGAAGAGCAGTTCGTGCTGCACTACCAGCCGGTCGTCGACATCGCGACGGGCGACGTGCACGGCGTCGAGGCGCTGATCCGCTGGCAGTCGCCCGATCGCGGGCTCGTCGCGCCGGTCGAGTTCATCCGTTTCGCGGAGGAGTCGGGGCTGATCGCGCCGCTCGGGCGCTGGGTGATGCGCACCGCGGCCGCGCAGGCCGCCGCGTGGAAGGCGAAGGGGCTCGGCATCCGGATCGCGGTGAACCTGTCCGCGCGGCAGTTGCAGGACATGAACATCGTCCACCAGTTCGCATCGATTCTCGACGGCGCGGGGCTGAAGCCCGGCCTGCTCGACATCGAGCTGACCGAGAGCTGCTTCATCGAGGACGAGGAGGCGGCGATCGGGCTGATGCGGCAGTTCCGCCAGCTCGGCGCGGAGATCCACCTCGACGATTTCGGCACCGGCTATTCGTCGCTGTCGCAGCTGTCGCGCCTGCCGCTCGATGCGATCAAGCTCGACCGCACCTTCATCACGGGCATCGACCGCAACCCGCGCTCGCAGGCGCTGGTGCGTTCGGTCGTGTCGCTCGCGAAGGCGCTGAATTTCGCGGTGATCGCCGAAGGCGTCGAAACGCATGCGGAAGCCGATTTCCTCAAGCAGCTCGACGTCGATCACGCGCAGGGCTACTACTACGCGCGGCCGATGCCGGCGCAGGCGTTCGAGGCGTGGCTCGCGGAGACGAGGAAGCTCAGGCTGATCGCCTGAGCCTCGTGCCCGCCCAGGCGCCGCCGGCACGCGGTGGCGCCTGTTCCGTTACACCGTGCGCAGCTTCGACACGCGCCGGTTCTGCAGCATCACCAGGCGTTCCATGTACGCGAGGTCCTTCGGCTCGATCGTGAACGCCGCATGGACCCACGCTTCCGTGATGTCCATCAGCTCCGAGCGCGACAGCTGGAACACCCGCTCGCGGGCGCGCAGCATTGCACGGATGCCGTTCAGCTTGGGCTTCGCCACGTCGATGAAGGTCCGCGTTGCCAGATACGCATCACCGGCGTCGAACGTCTCGTCGATCAGCCCCTGGTCTTCGTACCACTCGGCCGCATGCGCTTCGCCGGTCGCGATCAGCGATTCCGCGAGGCCGCGGTTCGTCTTGCGCGCGACCAGCGAATAGCCGCCCATGCCCGGGAACAGGTTGAACGCGATCTCGGGAAACCCGAGTTTCACGCCCTTCTGCGCGAGCACGTAGTGATGCGCGAGCGCGGCCTCGAAGCCACCGCCGAGCGCGCTGCCTTCGACCATCGCGATCGAGATCGCACCGGTGCCGAAGCCCGTGTAGATCTCGTACACGCCGTCGATGCACGAGCGCGCGTAGGCCATCAGCTGGTCGCGCCGGCCGCTGCGGATCGCGTCGACGAAGAAGCTCAGGTCGCCGCCGACGTTGAACAGCTCGGGGACGAGCGAGCCCGTCACCCAGAAGTCGAACGTGAGGCCCGAGTCGCGTGCGACGCGCGCGAGATGGATGATGTCGGTAACGAGTTGTTGGTTGAAGCACGGCCGCGGCTCCGATCGCAGCATCATCCACATGACATTACGGCCTTCTTCGTAAAAGGCGGTCAGTTGCGACAGTTCGCCGGCTTCGTAAAACGGGCGGCACGCCGGATGGGATTGGAGTTGCATGGTATGTCCTCGTGAGATGTGGTTTTTGAAAACCATCGCGCCCGGTGTCATGCAGGGAATCGGGTTGCCCGCAGGGCGCCGGGCGCGAGGCATCGCCATTGTTGCGCGCGCACAAAAGACGAACTGCGGGGAACAACGCACGACCGGGACGCGGGCAGCGATTGCGTTCAGGCGGACGGGACGGGCAGGACGCACGGCCGGCGGCGGGTTCGCCGGCTCGCGCCCGCGTGTTCAAACGGGCGTTCCGGCGCGTGGCCGCCGGCGCCATGCGCTTACACGCTGAAAGCGGCGCCGTGCCGTCGGCCGCGGCTTATGGAATGTGCGGACTGGCGCCGCGCGCGTGCGTCGATTAGCTTTAAAGGATCACGCCGCGCGTGGCGCCCGGCGTTCCGGGAGGGGACCATGACCGCATTCCAGAAGGTGTGGCAGCTGCTGGTCGGCAAGCCGCTGGATCCGCTCGATCCGCGCACGCGGCATGCGATCGCCGTGACGCCGCTGCTGGCCTGGGTCGGGCTCGGCGCCGATGGCTTGTCGTCGTCGTGCTACGGCCCGGAAGAGGCGTTTCTCGCGCTCGGCCAGCACCATGCGCTCGCGCTGTTCCTCGCGCTGGCGACGGCCGCCACCGTGTTCATCATCGCAATCGGCTACAACCAGGTGATCGAGCTGTTCCCGACGGGCGGCGGCGGCTACCGCGTCGCGACCTCGCTGCTCGGGTCGAAGCCGGGTCTGGTATCGGGCGCCGCGCTGCTGGTCGACTACGTGCTGACGGTTGCGACGTCGCTCGCGAGCGGCGTCGACGCGTTCTTCAGCCTGCTGCCGGTCAGTGCGCAGGCGTTCAAGCTCACGACCGAAATCGTGCTGATCCTGATGATGACGGGGCTCAACTTCCGCGGGATGCGCGAGTCGATCATGGTGCTGCTGCCGATCTTCATCGGCTTCGTGATCCTACACTTCGGGCTGATCGTGTATGGCGTCGCCGCGCACGGCAGCAGCCTCGCGATGGTCGTGCCCGACGCCGTGCACGAGGCGCACGGGATGTCGCAGTCGCTCGGCCTGTTCGTGATGCTCGCGTTGCTGATGCGCGCGTTCTCGCTCGGCGGCGGCACCTATACGGGCCTGGAGGCCGTATCGAACAACGTGAACATGCTCGCCGATCCGCGCGTGCCGAACGGCAAGGTGACGATGTGGTACATGTCGACGTCGCTCGCGTTCACGGCCGGCGGCATCATCCTGCTGTACATGCTGTGGCACGCGCGGCCCGTCGAAGGCCAGACGCTCAACGCGGTCGTGTTCGGCAGCGTGATCGACCATCTCGGGCTCGGTTCGGCGTTCGCGCGCCACGCGCTGCTCGCGGCCGTGCTCGCGTTCGAGGCCGGGCTGCTGCTGGTCGGCGCGCAGACGGGCTTCCTCGACGGCCCGGCCGTGCTGTCGAACATGGCGTCGGATTCGTGGGTGCCGCGCCATTTCCGCGACCTGTCGACGCGCCTCGTGCGGCAGAACGGCATCATCGTCGTCGGCCTGTCGAGCCTGCTGATCCTGCTGTGGACGCACGGCAACGTCGACGTGCTCGTCGTGCTGTACAGCATCAACGTGTTCCTCACGTTCAGCATGTCGCTGCTCGGGCTGTGCACGTACTGGTGGCGCCACCGCAGCGAGCGCGGCTGGTTCAAGCACTTCTTTCTCTCCGCGCTCGGGCTGAGCGTGACGGCGACGGTGCTCGTCATCACGCTGGTCGAGAAGTTCACGGCGGGCGGCTGGCTCACGGTGCTCGTGACGAGCGCGGTGATCGCGCTGTGCTTCATGATCAACCGCCACTATGCGGATACGCGCACGCAGCTCGCGAAGGAGGACGCGCTGTTCTCCGGGAAGCCGCCGGAAGTGGACGAGGCCACCGCGCCGGGCAAGCCCGATCCGTCGCAGCCGACGGCCGTGCTGCTGGTCGGCAAGCATCGCGGCGCGAGCATGCATGCGCTGCTGTGGGTCAACCGGCTGTTTCCCGGCCACTTCCGCAACGTGATCTTCCTCGCGGTCGGTGAAGTCGATGCGAAGGCGTACGACGGGCACGAACATCTCGAACGGCTGCGGCACGCGATCACCGAATCGCTCGACTACTATGTCGCGCACTGCCGTCGCAACGGCATCGCGGCCGACTACCGGATCGCATTCGGCACGAACCCCGTCGTCGAGTTCATGAATCTTGCGTCGTCAACGCTCGACGACTATCCGAACGCGGTGTGCTTCGCGAGCAAGCTGATCTTCCGGCGCGTGAACTTCCTGACCGCGTGGCTGCACAACCAGACGCCGGTCGAACTGCAGGCGCGGCTGCACGTCGAGGGCAAGCAGATGGTGCTGCTGCCGATGAACGTCGGGTAGCGGTGCGGGCGAAGCGACGTCGTGGATCGATGACGAACCTCGCGAAGCTGCCGCGCGCGTCGGGCGATGCGTACGTGTTCGTTCACGTGATGGACGATTCGGCATCGAACAAGCGCACGCTCGTCTACGAGGAAGTCGTGGAGGTGAAGCCGATGCAGACGGGGCAGGTGAAGGTGCTCGATGCTGGTGCGCTGCAGAAGGGGCTGGCCGCGACGGGCAAGATCGCGCTGTACGGCACCTACTTCGACACCGACAAGGCGCAGGTGAAGCCCGAGTCGAATGCGCAGCTCGACGAGATGGCGAAGCTGCTGGCCGCGAACCCGGCGCTGAAGGGCTACATCGTCGGGCACACCGACAACCAGGGGCAGCTCGCGCACAACGTCGACCTGTCGCAGAAGCGCGCGGAGGCCGTCACGCAGGCGCTCGCGACGACGTACCGCGTCGCGCCGGCACGCCTGGTCGCGAAGGGCGTCGCATCGCTGCCGCCGGTCGCGTCCAATGCCGACGACGCGGGCCGCGCACAGAACCGCCGCGTCGAACTCGTGCAGCAGTAATTCTCGACGTCAGCCGGATGCCCGCGTCGCCACGCGGGCGTCGCTCGATCGGGACGGCGTGCGTCGCACGATTCGACCGACGAATTGCCGGGTGCGTGCCGAGCCCGCGCGATCACGGGCGGTGGTGCGGATGCGAGCGCGCCGAGCGCCGCGAGGCGCGGTGGATCAGCCGGTCGCGCGTGCGGTCGCGGCTGCGCTGGATCGAGAAGAACAGCACCGCGAACACGAGGACCGCGAGCAGTACGAAGGTCTGGACGATACCGTTTCCCATGTTGCCTCCGGCACGGTAGGGACGGGAAATGCGCAACCGGCCGTCAGCCGGCGGGCATCGCGACGCCGGCGAGCGGCGTCGCGATGAAGCGCCTGGCCAGCGCATGCGGCGTGGCGCGTTCGGCGCGGCGATCGTTTCCGACCCCGTACGAATGACGGATTGCCGTCACGTCAGCATCGGCACGGCTTCGACCAGCAGGAGACCGATCAGCGCGCCGATCGCGGCGCCGATGAGTCTCGGGTGCCACCGTTCGAGATGCAGCTTCGTCAGCAGCGCGCCGAACAGGATCACGCCCAGCAGCGTGAACAGCACCACGAGGAAGCCGGTTTCGAAATCGCTGTTGATCACCGCCATGATGCCTCCTTGCCCATGTCGGGCGCGCCGCGTTCGTCGAGACGGCGCTTGTCCTGGCGAGGTCGCGATGCAATGCGTGCCTGTCTTGATTATAGGTTGCGCCAGGCCGTCGATCGCGCGTGGCCGAGGCGCTTCGCGGCGCCGCCGTGCCGCATCGCCGCGCGTGGCTTGACGCTCGCCGGTGCGTCACCCACACTGGGTTGCAAGGCGGTGCGCGACTGGCTCGCGTGAGCGTCGCGCGGCGCGGATCGTCCGTGCCGGTGTGTTGCCGCCGTGTTCCGAGACGAGTGCGACGTGGTGCGTTTTCTTTCCCGATCGGCCGGTTTTGCGTTTGCGTGCGCCGTTGCATTCGGCGTTGTTGCGGCCGTGCGGCCGGCCGCGGCCGACACGGTCGATGCGGGCGGCGAAGCGCCCGTCACGCTCGTCAGCGACGTCCACGAATTCGTGATCCAGCACGACGGCTCGCTCGACGAGCACGACGATTCGACGCTGCGCGCGAACAACGCGAACGGCATCGACGCCGTCGCGCAGCGCTACGTGTGGTTCGACAAGAATCTCGAGAAGGTCGACCTGCTCGCGGCCGAGACGATCGATCGCGACGGCGTCGCGCATCCGGTCGGCGCGGACGGTATCCGCGACGTGCAGGAGCCGCGCTCGGCCGGCGCGCCGACCTTCCAGGACGGGCTGTTGCGCACCGTCGTGTTTCCCGGCGTCGAAGCCGGGTCGAGCACGCGCGTCGCGTTTCGCAAGACGCGCACGAAGCCCGTCAACCGCGGCTACTTCGGCTACTACGTCGAGCCGTCGCGCGAGCCCGTCGACAGCCAGCGGCTGATCTTCGACGTGCCGGCCGACATGCCGCTGCATGCGGATGCGCGCGGCTACGTCGCGCTGCCGCCGGTCACGGAGAACGGCCGCACGCGCTACGAATTCGACTACCGGCACGGCCCGTACGACCGCATCGAGAGCGGCGCGGTGGGCTACCCGACCTACGGCGACCGGCTCGTCGTCTCGACGCTGCCCGACTATGCCGCGTTCGCCGCGCGCTACCGCAACGCGGCCGTCGA
Source organism: Burkholderia sp. BCC1972 (assembly GCF_905339605.1). Lineage (NCBI taxonomy): Bacteria > Pseudomonadati > Pseudomonadota > Betaproteobacteria > Burkholderiales > Burkholderiaceae > Burkholderia > Burkholderia sp. BCC1972. The sequence goes on from NZ_CAJPGH010000007.1 coordinate 142,457, forward strand.
CCCGAGCGTGAGCGATCCGGCCGTCGTGCAACTGGCGCGCGCGCTCACCGCCGATGCCGCCGATCCGCGCGACAAGGCGCGCATCCTGTACGACTGGGTGCAGGCGAACGTGCGCTACGTCGGGCTGTTCCTCGGCGAAACGGCTGCCGCGCCGCATCGCGCGACGGACATCCTGCGCAACCGCTACGGCGACTGCAAGGACCATGTCGCGCTGTTCGGCGCGCTGCTCGCGGCGGTCGGCATCCGCAGCGAACCGGTGCTGATCAATCTCGGCTCCGTGTACACGCTGCCGTCGGTGCCCGGTTACGGCGGCGGCGCGATCAACCATGCGATTACGTGGCTGCCCGATCTCGCGCTATACGCGGATACGACGACGGCCGGCATCGCGTTCGGCTACCTGCCGCCGATCGTGATGGATCGCCCGGCGCTGCTGATCGACACGGGCGTGCTGTCGCGCACGCCGGCCACGCAGCCGCGCGGCCGCATCGCGCGGGTCGAGATCGACGCCGCGCAGCCGGGCGCCGCGCGCTTTCATGCGTACGTCGAGGACAGCGGCTGGACGGCCGAACTCGAACGCAACCTGTTTCGCCGCGCACCGCACGACCGCATCGAGCAGCTTGCGACCGAACGCCTGCGGCAAAGCGGCTTGCGCGGCCGCGCGCAACTGTCGACCAGCGACCGGCGCGTGACCGACGGGCCGTTCGACGTGACGGTCGCCGGCACGCTCGATCATTTTGTGTGGCCGGACGGCACGACCGCGCTGCCCGCGCTGTCGAGCCTCACGGGCGGGATCGCGACGCAGGTCGAGGGCTGGCTGGCCGAGCCCGTGCGCACGCAGCCGTGGGGCTGCCTGGGCGGCACGTTCGACGAGACCGGCCAGATCGCGCTGCCGGCCGGGGTCGTCGTGACCGACCTGCCGGCCGACGCGGCCGTGCACGACCGCTTCGTCGACTTCACATCGCATTACGTGTTCGACGCGGCTGCGCGCGTCGTGCAGGTCACGCGGCGGATGAAGGCGGATTTCGGCCGCCAGGTGTGTACGGCCGACGAATTCACCGCGCTGCGCGCGTCGCTCGAGCGCATCGAACGCGACACGCAGGCGCAGATCGTCGTGCGCGCGAACGGGCGTTGAGCGGGGCGGGCACGGCATTCGCTACGCACGGGCGAACGGCCGGAACCGGCCGACGTGCAGGAGGACATCATGACGGAACGGGATCACGAGATCGCCGAACTCTCGAAGGAATTGCTGGGCCGGATCGTGCAGGGCACGGTCGCTACCGGTGCGGCCGTGAACGCGCAACAGTGCGCGGCGCTTGCCGTGCAGTGCGCAACGGCGCTGGTCGACGCGCTCGAGGCACACAGCGGCCGTTGAGCGCTGAAGGAGCGCCGGGCGTTACGCTTCGGCGCGCACCTCGCCGTCCGCGCGCACCGCGCCCGGCGGCTTGCCGACCACGCGCTTGAACGCACGGCTGAACGCGGCCAGCGAACCGTAGCCGAGCCGGTACGCGACGGCTTCGATCGTCTCGTGGTCGCGCGCGATCCACTGCGCGGCGAGCCGCATCCGCAGCTCGGTCAGGTAGCGTACGGGCGTCATGCCGGTCGCCGCGAGAAACCGTTCGGCGAACACCGAGCGCGACACACCCGCTTCGGTCGCGAGTTCCGCGACGCTCCAGTTGCGGCCCGGGTCGCGATGCAGCGCGACGATTGCGCGGCCGAGCTTCGGCTCGCGCAGCGCCTGCACCCAGCCCGTCGCGTCGCCGCATCCGCATTCGACCCAGCCGCGCACGATGAATGCCGCGACCACATCCGCGAGCCGCGCGAGGATGCCCGCGAAGCCCGCGCGCGCCGTGCACGCTTCGCGCTCCATCGCGTCGAGCATCGGGCGGATTTCCGGGTAGCGCGCAAGCAGCGTGCCGACGTGCATGAACTCCGGCATCGTGCCGACCAGCGGCTGCATGCCGCCGAGATCGAGTTCCATGCACGCGCTGAAGATCAGCGCATCGCCGGCGCCCGGCTCCGTCGTCGCGCAACCGGCCGGCGACGCGCCGGCCGATGCCACCGACGCGACCGTATCGCAGATCTTCGCGATCTCGAAGCCGTTGATCTCGCGGCACGGCACATCCGGATCGGACACCAGCGCGTGCATGCCGCCGTGGGGCAACAGGATCGCGTCGCCGGCCTCGAGCCGCATCGTGTCGCCCGACGCGTCGCGCAGCAGCACGGGCCCGCGCACGATGAAATGGAACTGCGCGCGGCCCGTTCCGTGGCCGAAATTCAGCCCGAACGGCCGTGCCACCTGGATGCGGCGGTACTGGACGCCGCTCAGGCGCATCCCCAGCAGCAACTCGCTGACGAGGTCGTGCGTGTCGGGAATCGGGGGCAGAAGCGGCTCGGACATAGCGAGATTCGGACGAACGATCAATAACGACGGATTGTATGTCATAGACCGTCCTGCCGCTGTTCCTTACGATACGCTCTCATCAGTACTTTCCCTAACCGACACGGAACCCCGCATGAATCCCGGAATCTCCTCGGCCGCCTCGACGGCGGCCCCCCGCGAACCGGCCTGGGGCGCGGTATTCGCGATGACGCTCGGCGTGTTCGGGCTCGTCACGGCCGAATTCCTGCCGGCGAGCCTGCTGACGCCGATGGCCGACAGCCTCGGCGTGACCGAAGGCGTGGCCGGGCAGGCCGTCACGGCCACCGCGACGGTCGCGCTCGTCACGAGCCTGCTGATCTCGGCGCTGACGCGCACGATCGACCGGCGGCGCGTGCTGCTCGTGTTCTCGGTGCTGCTCGTCGCGTCGAACCTGGCGGTCGCGTTCGCGCCGAACCTGGCCATGCTGCTGGTCGGCCGCGTCGTGCTCGGCATCGCGCTCGGCGGCTTCTGGACGATGGCAACGGCCACCGCGATGCGGCTCGTGCCGACGGCGATGGTGCCGCGCGCGCTATCGATCATCTTCAGCGGCGTGGCCGTCGCGACGATTGCGTCCGCGCCGCTGGGCAGCTACTTCGGCCACCTGATCGGCTGGCGCAATGTGTTCCTGATCGCGGCCGTGCTGGGCGGCATCGCGTTCGTGTCGCAGATCCTCACGCTGCCGTCGATGCCGCCGAGCGGCACGACGCGCCTGCGCACGCTGATCGACGTGCTGCGCCGGCCGACCGTCGGCCTCGGGATGTTCGCGACGATCCTCGTGTTCACCGGGCATTTCGCGTTCTTCACGTATCTGCGGCCGTTCCTCGAGCAGGTGGCCGGTGTCGGCGTGAACGGGCTGTCGGCGATCCTGCTCGGCTACGGCATCGCGAACTTCGTCGGCACATCGCTGGCCGGCCGCGTGCTCGAACACCGGCTGCGGCCGATGCTGATCGGCATGCCCGCGTTGATGGTCGTGCTCGGCATCGCGCTCGTCGCGCTCGGCCGCGCGCCGATGATCGACGCGGTGCTCGTCGCGTTGTGGGGCATGGCGTTCGGCGGCGTGCCCGTCGCGTGGTCGACGTGGGTCACGCGCACCGTGCCCGATGAAGCGGAGAGCGCGGGCGGGCTGATCGTCGCGGCGATCCAGCTGGCGATCGCGACGGGCGCGGCGGCCGGCGGCGTCGTGTTCGACGCGAACGGCGCGGCCGGCGTGTTCGTCGGCGCGGCCGTCGTGCTGGCCGTCGCGGTCGCGACGATCGTGACCGGCGTGCCGAAGCGGGTTGGCGTGGTCGCGTCCTGACCGGCCTGGCGGCGCGCGTGGCGCGGGCCGCCGGGCAGGCGATCGTCCGCGCGTCAGGCGGCGTCGGCGCCCGCGATACGGTCGAGTTCCGCGAGCGCCCCTGCCGGCAGGTCGAGGTCGGCTGCCGCGAGATTCTCGCGCAGATGCGCGACCGACGACGTGCCGGGAATCAGCAGCAGATTCGGCGCGCGGCGCAGCAGCCACGCAAGGGCGACCTGCATCGGCGTCGCGCCGGTACGGGCCGCCACGCCGGACAGCGTCGACGACTGCAGCGGCGAGAAGCCGCCGAGCGGAAAGTACGGCACGTACGCGATGCCGTCACGGGCAAGCGCGTCGATCAGCGCATCGTCGCCGCGGTGCGCGACGTTGTAGTGATTCTGCACGCAGACGATGTCGCAGATCCGCCGGCCTTGCGCGACCTGCGCGGGCGTGACGTTGCTCAGGCCGATGTGCCGTACGAGCCCGCGCCGCTGCAGCTCGGCGAGCGTGGCCAGCGGAGCTTCGATCGATCCTTCGGCCGGCCCGTGCGGGTCGAACATGATGCGCAGGTTGACGACGTCGAGCACGTCGAGTCCCAGGTTGCGCAGGTTGTCGTGCACGGCTCGTTCGAGTTCGTCGGGCGCGAACGCGGGCAGCTACGATGCGTCGTCGCCTCGACGCGCGCCGATCTTCGTGACGATCACGAGATCGTCGCGATACGGATGCAGCGCGTCGCGGATCAGCCGGTTGGTGACGTGCGGGCCGTAGAAGTCGCTGGTGTCGATATGGTCGACGCCGGATTCGACGGCTTCGCGCAGGACGTTCAAGGCGGCCTCGCGATCTTTCGGCGGGCCGAATACACCGGGGCCTGCAAGCTGCATCGCGCCGTAGCCGATCCGTTTGACGCGGCGATCGCCGAGCTTGAAGGTGGCGGTATGGCGAATATCGGGCATGGCCGTACTCCTGTCGATGGGATGAATGCGTTCAGCATAAGGAGGAGCCATCTGCGCGATAAGCCGTCATAATCCGTACGGGTTGTACGAAAAGGCGAACAATGCAAGCCGATCTGGGTGATCTGAATGCGTTCATGGCTGTCGCGCGCGCCGGCGGGTTCCGCGACGCCGCCCGCGTGACGGGCCTCAGTGCGTCGGGGCTGAGCGAGGCCGTGCGCCGGCTGGAGGCTCGGCTCGGCGTCCGGCTGTTGCACCGCACGACGCGCAGCGTCGTGCCGACCGAAGCCGGCGAGCGTCTGCTCGCGCGCCTCGGTCCCGCATTGACCGAAGTGGCGGCGGCGCTCGACGGCATCGGCGAATTCCGGGGCCGGCCGACGGGCACGCTGAAGCTCAATGTGCCGCTCAGCGCGTCGCGGCTCGTGCTGCCCGCGATCGTGCCGCGCTTCCTCGATGCGTACCCGGAAATTCGTCTGGAAGTGATCGCCGACGAAAATTTCGTCGACGTGCTGGCGGCCGGATGCGACGCGGGCATCCGCTACGACGATCGGCTCGAACAGGACATGATCGCGGTGCCGATCGGCCCGCGCATCCAGCGGTTCGCGACCGCGGCGGCTCCCGGCTATCTCGTCCGCCATGGCCGGCCGCGCCATCCGCGCGACCTGCTCGGACATCGGTGCCTGCGTGGGCGCTTCGCGAGCGGCGTGATGCCGGCGTGGGAATACGAGCGCGACGGCGAGCTCGTGCGGATCGAGCCCGCCGCCGGGCCGCTGCTGGTGCAGATCGGCGGGGCGACGGAGTTGCTGGTCGATGCGGCGATCGCCGGTACGGGCATCGTGTATCTGTTCGAAGACTGGCTGCGCCCGCACCTGGAGAGCGGCGCGCTCGTACCCGTGCTCGAACCGTGGTGGCGGCCGTTTTCAGGTCCGTTTCTCTATTATCCGGGGCACCGCCTCGTGCCGCCGGCCCTGCGCGCGTTCGTCGATTTCATCAAGGCGTCCTGAACGTGGCGGGCGGGCGATGCCCGGCCCGCCGCTCAGCGCACCGGTGCGTGTGCATCGAGCAACTGCCGGTGGCGCGCGTCGGTCGCGTCGTCGGCCGGAAACATGCACTCCATGCGCAGTTCCTGCGCGGCCGCGCTGTGCGGCGTACCGACCGTCGTGATCAACGAGAAGTAGCGCAGCACGACGCCTTCGTGGATGAAGCCGATCGGGACGACCGGCAGCGACGGCGCGGCGGCCGGCGCCGGCGGCGTCTTCCAGTCGCGCGGGGTAGCGGGGCAGGCGAGCAGGTCGTCGAGCAGCTGCCGGGTTGCGTCGTCGATCACGCGGCCGACCGATTCGCGATGCACACGCTGCAGCAGGCTGCGCGACACGGTGCCCCAGTCGGCGACGAACGGCTGCATGCCGAGCGGATCGAACATCAGGCGCAGCAGGTTGCGCGGGCCTTCGCGTGCCGCCATGTCGATGAAGCAGCCGAAAAAGCGCGGTGCCGCATCGTTGGTCATCAGCACGTTCCAGTGGCGGTCCATCACGATCGCCGGGAACGGCTCGTGCTGGCGCACGACGCGTTCGAGCGCGCGAATCACGCCGTGCATCTCCTGCGCGTCCCACGGCGCTTCCGAATACACCGGCGCATAGCCGGCCGCGAGCAGCAGCGCGTTGCGCTCGCGCAGCGGCACGTCGAGCGTCTGCGCGAGCGTCAGCAGCGTATCGCGGCCCGGCACGCTGCGCCCGCTTTCGATGAAGCTGATCTGGCGCTGCGAGATCCCGGCATCGAGCGACAGGTCGAGCTGGCTCACGCCACGCACGTCGCGCCAGTAGCGCAGCAACCGGCCCAGTTCGTGCGGCGGCGAGTCCGGATCGCGGCGGGTGGCGTTCATCTGGTGTCCCTGGTCGTTCCGTGATCGACGCGAACGACTATATCGGACTCACGCGGCCCGCGCATGCCACGCGAATGCGTCGAACGGCGCTTCGAGCGCGGGCCGCGCGACGCTGCCGACGTAGTTCGTGATCGTCGAGGCGGCGACGACCGCGATCACTTCCAGCAACTGCTCGGCGCTGAATCCGGCGTCGAGGAACGACTGCCGGTCCGCGTCGGCGATGCGGCCGCGCGTGTCGATCAGCGTGCGTGCGATGGCCGACAGCGCGGCCAGTTGCGTGTCGGCGGGCAGGTCGCCGCGCCGGATCGCATCGACGTCGGCGGGCGCCACGCCTTGTTTCAGCGCGAGCGCGGTGTGGAACGCGACCGGCCATTCGCTCGCGTTCGTGACCGCGTTGGTGAGCAGCAGCGTCTGGATCTGCGGCTCGGTGAGGCTGCTCGCGTGCACGCGCTCGAACAGGCCGATGAAACCGTTGATCAGCACCGGCGACGCGGCCATCGCCGCCGCGATGTTCGGGACGCTGCCGAAGGCTTGCTGGAGTTGCTGGAGGACGGGCTTCGATTCGGCCGGCGCGGAATCGATCGTGTGAAGCGGATAGGCGGACATGATGTCTCCCGGCTGATGAGCGCCGCCGGAATGGCGGCGCGACATCCGAAGCGTAGGAGCGTGCGCGTCGTGCGCCAATTACATGGGATGTAATCGGTTGATGGGCACGCGAATCCGCTAGCTACCTTGCTTGACCATCGCAGCCAGCGTCTTCATCGCCTGCAGGTACGGATACGGCCCGTGACTGATGCGCGCCACGCCGTAGTCGGCGAGTTCGGCAAGCGTCGGCGTTTCCGACACGCGCATCACGTTCACGGGCAGCGGCGACGCGGCCGTCAGCGCGCGGATGAGCGCCGGCGACCGCAGGCCCGGCACGAAGAGGCCGTCTGCGCCGGCGGCTGCATACGCGCGAGCACGAGCGAGCGTCGCGTCGAGCAATCGTTCGTCATGCGTATCGGCGGCTTCAACGAAGAACACGTCGGTGCGTGCGTTGATGAAGTAATCGGCGCCCGCGCGGTCGGCCGCCTGCCGTGCCGCCGCGATACGGGCCGCCGCGTCTTCGGTATCGCGCAGTGCGCCCGTCGCCGGAATGCTGTCTTCGAGATTGCAGCCGATCGCGCCGGCCTGGATGCTCAGCGTGATCGTGTCGCCGACATCGTCCGGGCGCTCGCCGTATCCGCTTTCGAGATCGACGGTGACGGGCAGGTCCGTCGCGCGCGTGATCCGCTCGAGCACCTCCATCATCAGCGCGCGCGGCATCTGCTCGCCGTCGGCGAAACCGTTCGCGACCGCGACCGACCAGCTGCCCGTCGCCAGCGCGACGGCGCCGGCGTCGGCCACCGTGCGCGCACTGCCGGCGTCCCACACGTTGAACAGCGCCAGCGGCTGGCCCGCGCGGTGTAGCGACCGGAAAACCGCACCTTTCTCGTTGCTGCTCATGCTCGCTCCTCCTTGTGAATACCGGATCGGTTGTCGTGCCGAGCGATATTGCCACCGAATCGGGCGCCGCGACGGATTCGTACGATCACAACTGACAAGGAATGGCAGGAGGCACGCGGCCGGCCGCGCACCGGCTCAGCCGCGTGCGGCCGGATCGACCGACAGCGCGCGCAACTGGCCGCGCAACTGATCGACTTCGCCGGGCGCGAACGGACGCTCGATGTCGGCATGTGTCTGCTGCCACAGCGGGAATGCTTCGGCGAGCAGGTCGTGGCCGGCCGGTGTCAGTTCGAGCAGGCGGCTGCGCCGGTCGTCCGGGTCCTGCGCGATCGTGACGAGGCCGCGCCGCTCGAGCGGCTTGAGGGCGGCCGTGAGCGTGGTGCGGTCCATCGCGAGCAGCGACGCGACCGATTTCATCGGCGCCGGTTGCGGCCGATTCAGCGACATCAGCAGCGAAAACTGGCCGTTGGTGAGGTCGAGCGGGCGCAGCACATCGTCGAAGATGCGCGCAAGATTGCGTGCCGCGCGCTGCATGTGCAGGCACAGGCAGCAATCGCGCACCATCAGCGTCGTTTCGAAAGGAAGCTTTTCTTTGCGTGCCATGTTGCAATTGTGTTGATATCAACCTATCTTGTCAAGGTCGAGGCGCGGCAGCCCGCCGTGCCCGTCATCGGAGGAGAAGGCATGAGTGCGCAACAGCAGTTGTATCTCGCCGTATTTCTCGGGAGCAAGGATAGCCCGGCCATGAAGGCGTGGGTGGCGCTTCCGGAGGAAGAGCGGCGCACGCGCGAGCGCGACGGCATTGCCGCGTGGCATGCGTGGGTCGACCGTCACCGCGACGCGATCGTCGAGATGGGCGGGCCGCTCGGCAAGACCAAGACCATCGACGCGGGCGGCATCGAGGACACGGCCAACGCGCTGAGCGGTTTTACCGTCGTGCGCGCGGCGTCGCACGATGCGGCAGCCGCGCTGTTCGAAGGCCATCCGCATTTCACGCTGTTCCCGGGCGAGTCGATCGACGTGATGCCGGTGCTGGCAGTTCCCGGCGCGTGAGCGGCCCGTGGTGCCGGGCGTCGCGTCTGCGCATCGATGCATCGACGCGCCGTGGCCGGCATGCGGATAGTGTTCCGACATTCTGGATGGAGACTGGCGATGAAGCTTTACGGTTTTGCCGGCACGCGTTCGCAGCGCGCGCTGTGGGGGCTGAAGGAACTCGATGCGGATTTCGAATTCGTGTCGGTCAACCTGCTCCAGGGCGAGCACAAGCGGCCCGAATTCCTGCGCCTCAATCCGGCCGGCAAGGTGCCCGTGCTGGTGGACGGCGACCTCGTGATTCCCGAGTCGGCCGCGATCGTGCTGTATCTCGCCGACAAGTATCCGGAGAAGGCGCTGCTGCCCGTCGATCCGGCGCTGCGTGCGGAGGCCTATCGGTGGGTCATGTTCGCGGTGACGGAGCTGGAGCAGCCGCTGTGGCGGATCACGCGGCATATGTTCCTCTATCCGCCGGAGAAACGTTCGCCGGCCGACATCGAACTGGCGCGCGAGGATTTCACGACGATGGCCGCGATCCTCGACAAGCATCTCGAAGGCCGCGAATTCATCGTCGGCGATTCGCTGACGGTGGCCGATTGCGTGACGGTGTACCTGATCGACTGGGCGAGCGAATGCCATCTGATCGAACCGTTTCCGCAACTGCGCGCGTATCTCGAGCGGCTGTATGCACGGCCGAAGGCGCCGCAACGCATCGCGGACGCACGCAAGGCGGCGTGACGGCACGCATGAAGACATGCGCCGCACCCGGTTGCGGTCACGACGCGCTGTCGGGGCCGCCGAGCGCGCGACACAGCATCGACAGGTCGCGCAGCGTGAGGTGCGGCGTCGCGGCATGTTGCGGCGCATGTTCTTCGTTCGGGCGGGGCTCGCGAACGACCCATGCGGCCTGAAGCCCGGCATTCAGCGCGCCGACGATATCGAGGTGGAAATCGTCGCCGACATGCAGCAGTTCGGCCGGACGCACGTCGAGTGCGTCCGCCGCCGCATGGAAGATCTCGGGTTCCGGCTTCGCGAAGCCGAATGCGCGCGCGCTGAGCGTCGTGCGGAAGAATTCGCCGCCGCCGGTCAGCCGGAGATCCGCGTTGCCGTTGGTCACTGCAATCAACGGAAAGCGGGCACTCAACCACGCGAGTGCAGGCAACGCGTCGTCATAGAATTCGACACGGTTGCGCGCGGCATAGAAGACGTCGTACGCCGCGTCGGTCAGCGAAACATCTTCGTTCGCGCGTTCCAGTGCCAGCCGGATCGAGCCGAGTCTCATCGCGCGAAAGTCGCCGGCGAGGTCCGGGCGCAACCGTTCGTATTCCTCACGTAGTTCGCTCAATGCCTGTTGCGTGGGCAGCACGCTCGCGGTATCGGGCGCGTGCTCGATCAGCCACGCGCGCAGCATCGCCTCGGCTCGTATGACGGACGGCCCGAACGGCCACAGGGTGTCGTCGAGATCGAACGAGAGGGCGGAAACTTTGGCGAGACGCATGGCGGTTGAACGAGGAGGGTGGCTTACCAGGGCCACGGAACGGAAGTGCCGGTGCCGTTGTCGAGGGCGTGCCGATACAGGAAGCGTGCAACGGTCAGGTCCTGAAGCGCGAGCCCCGTCATGTCGAAGACGGTGATCTCGTGCGCGGCCCGGTCGACCGGCGCCGCACCCGCGAGGATGTCACCGATTTCGGTGCGCGGCAAATCGGGTGCCCACTGGCACTCGCCGATGCTGCGCGCCTGATCGTGGTCGTCGACGAAAATGCGCGCGCGTTCCAGTACGCCGGCCGGGAGTTCGCGCTTGCCTGCCGTATCGGCACCCACGCAGGTCAGGTGCGTGCCCGGCTGCACCGCATCCGCGTCGAACAATGCGCCGCCGCCGGGCGTGGCGGTGATCACCACGTCGCTCGTGGCCACCGCGTCGTTCCGGTCGAGCGCGACGCCGATCGCGCATCGGTCGACGAAAGCCGATTCGAACCGCCGGTCCGGCTCGCCGCTCACATTCACGTACTGCACCGTGCAGCGTTGCGGCAGCAGCCTGAGCGCGTAGTCGAGCTGGACGCGCGCCTGCACGCCCGTGCCGAACACGCAGATTCGCGTGCTGTCCCGGCGCGCCAGCTGTTGCAGCCCGAGTCCGCCGGCTGCGCCGGTCCGCGCGGTGGTGATCGCGTTGCCGTCCATGATGCACAGCGGGCGCCCCGTGGCCGGGTCGAACAGCGCGACGGTGGCCTGATGCGGCTCGCCGCCGCGCGCGCGATTGCCTGGCCAGAATCCGGCCGCCTTGAAACCGAGCAGGTCCTGGCCCGCGACGTCGCCCGACTTGATGCCGAACACGCCGCCGGTGTGCAGCTTCTCGCGTACCACCGGGAACACGCGTCCGGCCCGCCGGCTGTGCAGCACGAACGCTTCGCGGACCGCCGCCATCACCTGCTCGGCCTGAAGGGCGGGTTCGACGGCATCGCGGTCGAGAAGAAGGAGTCGGGCGTCTGTCGGCATGTCGGGTACGCCTTTCCGGCGCAAGGCGAAGCAGGGAGGTTTAAAGTGTGTCCAGATTTAGACAAATAGTCAATTCTAGTGCAAGGCGGTGTGGATGACGCGATGCGCCTACCACCCGTAGAAGCGTGGCCAGGTCTGCGCGATACCGCCTTCGCCGATGGCCTGATACTCCGGGTGCTGCGCGCCGGTGGCGCACGCGTGATTCGGCAGGATGCGCAGGCGCGTGCCGATCGGCAACCGCTGCGCGATGCCCAGGTCCGGCGTGCCCGTGCGCGACACGATCCCGTGCTCCTGGTTGGCCGCGCTCATCACGTAGTCGCCGAGCACGTCGCCGCCTTCGGTGCAGACCAGCCCGTAGCCGAAATCGCGCGCCTGGCGCTGGGTGCCGCGGTCGCGGCTCATCGCCATCCAGCCCGCGTCGACGATCGCCCAGCCTTTCTCTTCCTGGTGGCCGATCACGGTGGTCAGCACCGACAGCGCGATATCGGACAGGTCGCACACGCCGATGTTGTGCATCACGAGGTCGAACATCACGTACACGCCGGCGCGTACCTCGGTCACGCCGTCGAGGTGTTGCGCCGACAGTGCGGTGGGCGTCGAGCCGGTGCTCACGACCGGGCAGGGCAGCCCGGCCGCCCGCAGGCGCTGCGCGGCCTGCACGGTGCGGCTGCGCTCCTGTTCGGCGATCGCGGCCAGCGCTTCGTGCGTGTCGTACTCGTAGCTGGAGCCCGCATGGGCCAGCACGCCGCCGAGCACCATTCCGCCGTCGACCAGCGCACGGCCGACGTCGATCAGCAGGTCGGCATCGGGCGGGATGCCGGAGCGGTGGCCGTCGACGTCGACCTCGATCCACACGTCGAACCGCTCGCCGTGTTCGCGCCCGAACGCGGCGATCGCGCGCGCGGCCGGCAGGCTGTCGGCGACGATCTTCAGGTCGCAACCCTGCCGGCGCAGCGCAAGCGCCTGGCCCAGCTTGGCGGGCACCATGCCGACCGCATAGACGATGTCGCGCACGCCGCCCGCGAAGAACTGTTCGGCTTCCTTGAGCGTCGACACCGTGATGCCCTGCGCGCCGGCCGCGATCTGCGCGTCGACGACGTGCCGGCATTTGGTGGTCTTGACGTGAGGGCGGAACGTGACGCCGAGCGCGTCCAGATACGTCTGCATGCGGTCGATGTTGGCGCGCATGCGGCCGACATCGATCAGGGCGGCCGGGGTGTTGAGGGTTTGAAGGTCCACGATGCGTTCGATGATGAGGTGGTCGACGCGGACACTTTAGGGCGATCGATGCGCACCGTGTTTAACGCAGCACTAATCCGCCATTAAGCCGCATTTAATCTGCGCGAATCGAGCGGATCGTGGCGCCGTTCAGGCTTTGCCACGCCACGGCGGCGGATCGAGAAACTGCCGCGCGGCGTCGAGAAACACCCGTTGCCGCGCGGAACGGCCGGTGCGGGACGGCAGCAGCGCCGTGACCGGCGCGGGCGGCAGGCGCCAGTCCGGCAACAACCGGACGAGCTTGCCGCTCGCCAGCAGCGGGGCGACGTCCCACTCGGAGCGTTCGACGATGCCGAGGCCGGCCAATGCCCATTCGGTGATGACGGTGCCGTCGTTCGACGACAGCGCGCCGGTGACGCGAATGACGGCAGCCCGCCGCGGCTCGCCCTTGACGTCGCCGTCGGGCGAGAAACGCCAGCGCGGAATGTCCTCGTCGTTTTCGCGCAGGCACAGGCAGTCGTATCGCACGAGATCGGACGGGTGATTCAGGTCCTTGATGCGGCGCGCATAAGCAGGGCTCGCACACAGGAAGCGCTCGTTGGGGGCGAGCGGATAGCCGACCCACGACGACGACTTGAGGCTGCCGACATGGACGACCACGTCGGCGCCCGACGCGCTGGTCAGCGGGCTGTCCGACAGGTGCAGCGAGATTTCGAGCTTCGGATGCGCACGCTGCACGTCGCGCACGATTCGTGCGACATACTTGCGCCCGAAGCCGAGCGGGGCGACGACGCGCAGCGTGCCCTGCACGTCGCCGGGGTCGCCCGCGATGCTGACCGGCAGCGCCTCCACGCGCTCCAGGATGCCGACGGCTTCCTGGTACAGCCGCTGGCCTTCGTCGGTGAGCGCGATCCCTTTCGGCTGCCGCACCGCGAGCCGTGCGTTCAGGCGCGCTTCCATCCGCTGCAGGCGAATCGTGACCGCGGGCGGCGTGAGATCGAGCAGGCGCGCGGCAGCGGCCAGTGAGCGCGACGCGCCGATCGCGCGGACGAGTCGCAGGTCGTCGAGGTCGAGCATTTCATCGGCGTTAATGCTTGGGATGTCGAGCATTAAACCGCACATCGTGCGGCGAAGCCAGCGATGCGGCGCTGGCCCGCGACGACGACAGCCGGACCCGTCAGTCCCGTTCGCTCGATACATCGAGTCTTCCGGTCGCGCGTGACGCCCGAAGATCAGCGACCGGTGCGCACCCACGCCGGCCGCGACGCCCGACGCGGATGCGAACGTCGCGTCGGTCGTCAGGCTCGACGCGTGTCAAGGTGGCATGCGACGAATTCGAACGTAAAGCGGGCGTCAGGTTCTCCGCACTGTGCGGTATTGGTGATCTATCATTTGGCATGCTGAGGAAAGAAGGCAATGATTAAAGCCGCGTTCATAGCAATTGAAGGATGTGATGAACGCAGACAATTTCGCGGACTTCGTTCGACGTGTTGATGTGGCGCTGGACTTGGGTGAATCGAGCGGAAAGACGACAGCGCATACTTCGGCAGTGACGCTGAGTTGGGCACCGATCCTTGATTCGGTGACTGGCCAGGGCGTCTCTGCGGAAGCGCAGCGACCTGGATAACCGATCAATGCGACGAGTCCCTGTCCCATCGGGATGGGGGGACTTCGACCAGAAGAATTATCGTGCAAATCAAGAATAAAGTACTTGTCTATCTTACATGGCGAGATAAATTGCTCACTTTCACGCAGCCTAAGTTCCCGGAAGCCGGGCGGCAGGTGATCGCCGGAACGATGGAACAGAACGAAACGCCAGAAGCCGCTGCGCTACGTGAGCTACGCGAGGAAAGTGGCATCGAAGATGCAGAAGTTGTTCGCGTCCTCGGTGACTACTTCTATTCGATGAGAAAATTCGGAAGAAGCGAGATCCAGCACCGGCATGTTGTGCATGTCATGGCGAGTGACTCCATTGCCATGAAGGAATGCTGGACGCATTTCGAGACCCATCCAAGTTCCGGTGGCGAACCAATTGAACTCAGCCTGCAGTGGCTTCCCCTTTTTGAAAAAGAATTCGCGCTGATCGGTGGACACGATTTCTTCTTGCCCATGCTGAAACATTTCATGCGCGAGCATTCGGAGATTTGAATAAGATGTGTTGCCGATCACGTCGACAAAAGCGCGCTGTTTGACGAGCCCACGACCATCCACTTCGCATCGGCGAGGCTGGACGGTCGTGCGATCCACCACTATTTGATGTTTATCGAACCGGTGCTGGAAACCCATCACGCGAAGTTCAGCGAGGGAGAAAGGGGGAAAACTCCCGAAATTCCTCGATTGGTCTATCGCGCGGTGGGCGAACCGCCGCTGTTCTCCGACCTGGTGCCCGAGGACGCGCCCGAATGCCTGGTCGAGCAGGCCGTCAACGCGCATCTGTCGGCCACGCTGAAGGACGCCGAAGCATCGCTGCCGACGCGCTTCGGCGCAGTCACGCTCGGCATGCTGTCGCGCGATTTCGAAGCGAAGGCGGCCCGGCTGCGCAAGCCGCGCTGACGCGCCGCAGCATCACAATCCATCGCGCGCGACGTGCGATCGGGCACGATCCGACCCGGACGAAACCTCCGCGCCGCGACGTTCTGTCCCCCAACTTCTGCCCGGTTCGCCCGCCACAGGGCAAAATACGGGTTTTCCGCACCCGCGAGGGCGCGACCGAATCACGCGCCGGGCGGCGGCGGTGCGCCATCCGCACGCCACCACCCGGCGCCCAGGCAAGAAACGCTCGCCATGTTGCGAGCCCACAGGAGTCCAGACCCCATGCCCGAATCCAACCTGTCCTTCTTCGGCCGGCTGTCGCTTGCCGTCGGCACGTTCTTCTCCGTGCTCGGCAATCGCGAGTTCGCAGCCGGCGTGCTGCGCGTGCGCGATGGCGCCCCGGCACCGGTCGTGCCGACCCCTGCCCCGGCTGCCGCGCCCGTCGCACCGGCGCCCGCACCCGTGAAGGCGCCGGCGCCCGAGCTGCGCGAAGCGAGCCCGCAGGCTGCGCTGCAACTGCTCGGCCTGCTGCAGCGCGATGCGCGCTTCATCGACTTCGTCGAGGAAGACATCGCCGGCTACGCGGACGCCGACATCGGCGCGGCCGCGCGCCTCGTGCACGACGGCTGCCGCGCCGCGCTGCGCGAACATTTCACGATCGTGCCGGTGCGCGACGAAGCGGAAGGCAGCCGCGTGACGCTGCCGGCCGGCTTCGACGCGACGGCCGTGCGCGTGACGGGCAACGTGGTCGGTTCGGCGCCGTTCACGGGCACGGTCAGCCATCGCGGCTGGCGCGTGGCCGACGTGCGCCTGCCGAAGCTGACGGGCAGCCACGACGCCTCGGTGGTCGCACCGGCGGAGGTGGAACTGTGAGCGATCCGCGCTATTCGATCGGTATCGACCTCGGGACGACCCACTGCGCGCTGTCGTATGTCGACAGCAGCGCAAGCGACGGCGAAACGATCACGCAGCAGGTGCTGCCGATCGCGCAGCTGACCGCACCCGGCGCGCTGGAATCGCGCGACCTGCTGCCGTCGTTCCTCTACCTGCCGCATGAAAGCGAACTGACGCAGGGCGACCTGACGCTGCCGTGGACAGCCTCGCGCGCGTTCGCGGTCGGCGAGATGGCGCGCACGCGCGGCGCCGGCACGCCGATCCGCCTCGTGTCGAGCGCGAAGAGCTGGCTGTGCCACCCGGGCGTCGACCGCCGCGCGGCGATCCTGCCGAGCGATGCGCCGCCGGAAGTCGCGCGCGTGTCGCCGCTGGAAAGCTCGATCCGCTACCTGACGCACCTGCGCGAAGCGTGGGACCACGCGCATCCCGACGCGCCGTTCGCCGACCAGGACGTGACGGTCACGATCCCCGCGTCGTTCGACCCGGCCGCGCGCGAACTGACGGCCGAAGCGGCACGTGCCGCCGGCTATTCGCGGATGACGTTGCTCGAGGAGCCGCAAGCGGCGCTGTACAGCTGGATCCAGAAGAGCCAGGGCGGCTGGCGCAAGCAGGTGCAGGTCGGCGACCTGATCCTGTGCGTCGACGTCGGCGGCGGCACGACCGACCTGTCGCTGATCGCGGTGGTCGAGCGCGACGGCAATCTCGAACTGCATCGCGTGGCCGTCGGCGAGCACATCCTGCTCGGCGGCGACAACATGGACCTCGCGCTTGCGCACGTGGTCGCACGCAAGCTCGCGCAGCAGGGCACGCAGGCCGATCCGTGGCAGCTGCGTGCACTCACGTACGCGTGCCGCTCGGCGAAGGAAACGCTGCTGTCCGACCCGACGACCGACGCGGTGCCGCTCGTCGTGCCGAGCCGCGGCTCGAAGCTGATCGGCGGCTCGATCCGCACGGAACTCACGCGCGCCGAACTCACGCAGACGATCCTCGAAGGCTTCTTTCCGCAGGTCGATGCGGCCGCGCGCCCGGTGAGCCGCGCGCGGGTCGGCCTGACGCAGCTCGGCCTGCCGTATGCGCAGGACGCGGGCATCACGCGCCATCTCGCGGCGTTCCTTGGCCGCCAGGTCGCGGCGCTCGACTCGCTCGAAGGCGTGCAGCGCACGCTGCCGCAGGGCGCGACGTTCCTGCATCCGACCGCCGTGCTGTTCAACGGCGGCGTGTTCAAGTCGACGCTGCTCACGCAGCGCGTGCTCGACACGCTCAACAGCTGGCTGGCCGCCGAAGGCGCGCCGCCCGCGCGCCTGCTCGAAGGCGCCGATCTCGACCTCGCGGTCGCGCGCGGCGCGGCGTACTACGGCTACGTGAAGCGCGGCCGTGGCGTGCGCATTCGCGGCGGCACGGCGCGTGCGTACTACGTCGCGATCGAATCGGCGATGCCCGCGGTGCCGGGGCTCGAACCGCCGGTGCAGGCGCTGTGCGTCGCGCCGTTCGGGATGGAGGAAGGTTCCGACGCGGCACTGCCGCCGCAGGAGTTCGGCCTCGTCGTCGGCGAACCGGTGCAGTTCCGCTTCTTCGGTTCGTCGGTGCGCCGCCAGGACCAGGTCGGCACGCTGCTCGACTACTGGTCGCCGGAAGAGCTGCAGGAGCTGGAGGAAATCCAGGCGACGCTGCCCGCCGAAGGGCGCACGGTCGGCGAGGTCGTGCCCGTGAAGCTGCATGCGCGCGTGACCGAAGCCGGCACGCTCGAGCTCGAGGCGATCCCGAGCGGCACGAACGAGCGCTGGAAGGTCGAGTTCGACGTGCGCGGCGCCGCCTGAGCGCGATGAAGCGTTATACGGTCGGCATCGACCTCGGCACGAGCAATACGGTCGTCGCGTACGTCGAGGCCGGTTCCGACGCGATCCGCGTGTTCGACGTCGAGCAGCTGGTCGGCCCCGGCGCGGTGGCCGCGCAGCCGCTGCTGCCGTCGGTGCGCTATCACCCGGCGGCCGGCGAACTGCCGCCGGACGCGCTGCGCTTGCCGTGGGCGGCCGATGCGAAAGCGAACGCCGCCGGTGCGCCGCCGGCCGTGATCGGCCGCTACGCGCGCACGCTCGGCGCGCAGGTGCCGGGCCGGCTCGTGTCGAGCGCGAAGAGCTGGCTGTCGCACGCGGCGGTCGACCGGCTCGCGGCGATCCTGCCGTGGGGCGCGGCCGACGGCGTCGACAAGGTGTCGCCGGTCGATGCGAGCGCGAGTTATCTCGCGCATGTGCGTGACGCGTGGAATACCCGCTTTCCCGATGCGCCGCTCGCGAAACAGGACGTGATCCTGACGGTGCCCGCATCGTTCGACGACGGCGCGCGCGCATTGACGGTCGAGGCCGCGCGGCGCGCGAAGCTGCCCGCGCTGCGGCTGCTGGAAGAGCCGCAGGCTGCGTTCTACGACTGGCTGTATGGCCAGCGCACCACGCTGCGCGAGTCGTTTGCCGCGCCGCGCCGCGTGCTGATCTGCGACGTCGGCGGCGGCACGACCGACCTCACGCTCGTCGATGTCGCGCCGGGCGACGACGGCGAGCCGTCCTTTACGCGCGTCGGCGTCGGCAATCACCTGATGCTCGGCGGCGACAACATGGACCTCGCGCTTGCGCGGCTGGTCGAGACGCGGCTGACCGAGCCCGGCACGCGGCTGTCGGCCGCGAGCCTGTCGCAGCTCGTCGAGCGCTGCCGCGCGGCGAAGGAGCGGCTGCTCGGCGACGATGCGCCGGCGTCCGTCACCGTCACGCTGCTCGGCGCGGGCAGCAAGCTCGTCGGCGGTGCGCGCTCGGCCGAGCTGACGCGCGAGGAAGTCGAGCGGATCGTCGTCGACGGGTTCTTTCCGCAGGTCGAAGCCGGTGAGCTGCCGCGCCGTGCGCGTGCGGCGATCGTCGAATTCGGGCTGCCGTATGCGAGCGACGCGGCCGTCACGCGGCACGTCGCCGCGTTCCTCGATCGTCATGCGGAAGGCCCGCTGCCCGACACGCTGCTGCTCAACGGCGGCGTGTTTCGCGCGGGCGCGCTCGCCGGCCGTCTCGCGCAGACGCTCGGCGCATGGCGCGGCGCGCCGCTCGACGTGTTGCACAACGCGCATCCGGACGTGGCCGTCGCGCGTGGCGCGGTCGCGTACGGGCTTGCGCGCGCGGGGCACGCGCCGCGTATCGGCGGCGGGTCCGCGCGCAGCTATTTCCTCGTGCTCGACGACGGCGCGGCCGACTCGACCGCGCGCGGCGTCTGCCTGCTGCCGCGCGGTGCGGAAGAGGGGCACGAGATCCGGCTCGACGATCGCACGTTCGCGCTGCAGCTCGGGCAGCCGGTGCGTTTCCACCTCGTGTCGACGGTGGCCGAGACGAAGTATCGACCGGGCGATCTCGTCGATCTCGATGGCGGCGATTTCGTGCGGCTGCCGCCGATCGCGACGGTCGTCGATGCGAAGGCGGGCAGCGACGCCCGCGAAACGCCGGTGAAGCTCACGGCGTCGCTGACCGAGGTCGGCACGCTCGAAATGCACTGCATCGCGACCGACGACGCGGCGCGCCGCTGGCGGCTCGAATTCCAGCTGCGCGGCGATGCGCCGGTTCAAGGCGACGATGCGGGGCCCGCGCGGCATCCGCGTCTCGACCAGGCGATCGAGCTGATCGAGCGCTCGTTCGGCAGCAAGGCCGCGGGCATGACGCCGAAGGACACGCGCCGGTTGCGCGCGCAACTCGAACAGGTGCTCGGTGCGCGCGACGAGTGGGACGTCGCGCTCGCGCGCGAACTGTTCGATGCGCTGCTCGCACGCGCGCGCCGCCGCCGCCGTTCGGCCGATCACGAACGGGCGTGGCTGAACCTTGCCGGTTACTGCCTGCGTCCGGGTTTCGGTCATCCGCTCGATGCATGGCGCATCGAGCAGCTGTGGCCGCTGTTCGACGACGGGATTCAATACGTGACCGACGGACAGGTGTGGTCCGAGTGGTGGACGCTGTGGCGGCGCGTGGCCGGCGGCCTCGACGACGATGCGCAGACGCAGGTGCGCGACGCGATCGCGTTCCTCGAACCGTCCGACGACAAGCGCCGCAAGCTGCCGTTCGATCCGGGCAAGGTCGGCCCGGCCGACATGACGCGGCTGTCCGCGTCGCTCGAACGGCTGCCCGTCGAGCGCAAGGTCGAGCTGGGCGAGCGCCTGATCGCGCAGTTGCAGAAGCCGGCCGAGCGGGCGCTGTGTGCGTGGGCGCTCGGGCGCATCGGGGCGCGCCGGCCGTTCTACGGCAGCGCGCACAGCGTCGTGCCGGCGGAAGTCGCCAACGGCTGGCTCGACGCGTTGTTCGCGCTCGACTGGAAACAGGTCGAGCCGGCCGCGTTCGCGGCTGCGCAGATTGCGCGGATGACGGGCGACCGCTCGCGTGATTTGCCGGACGACACGCGCGAGGCCGTCATCAAGCGCCTGTCGGCCGCGCATGCATCGGCGGCGTGGATCGACATGGTGCGCGAGGCAATCGCGTTCGACGAAGCCGACACGGTGCGCGTGTTCGGCGAGACGCTGCCGGCGGGGTTGAAGCTGCTGGGCGGTTGAACGGCGTGCAGGATGCTTCGGCCTCGTTCGCAGGACGAAGCATCCGATTGCATCGGCCGTGACGTGAGGCCGATGCGCTTTCCCTTCAGGCGTGCGATTCCGCTTCGCGCTGCGGTTCCGCCGCTTCGGCTTCCGCTGTATCGCACGCCGCGTGACGGCGCGCGAGATGAATACCCGCGAGCATGCAGCGCACCGACCCGCCGGCCAGTTCGATCGTCGGCACGTCTAGCGGCAGCAGCCGCGCGGAGCGCTCAATCACCGTGCGCTGGTCGGGCGTGAGGCAATCGAACGCGCGTCGCGACAGCGCGAGCACGCGGCCGTCCTTGCCCGACAATTCCAGCGTATTCCCCGCGAAATTTTCGATTTGCGATGGATCGAGCGCGATCACCGCGCGCCCCGTTTCGGTCAGGCGTTGCGCGATTTCGCCGCGGCGCCGGCTGTCGACGATCAGGTCGAGGCCGACCATCGCGAACTCGGTCGCGACGCTCATCATCACGTTCGTGTGATAGATCGGCCGCCCGTTCGCATCGGCCGTATCGAAGCAGATCGGCTCGAAATTGAAGTTCGTGCAGAAGCGTTCGAGCGCGACCGGATCGGCGCGTCGCGAGCGCGCGGTGTACGCGATCCGCGCGACGTGGTCGAGCACCATCGCGCCGGTGCCTTCGAGGAACACGTCGTCGTATTCGAGCCCCGAGTAGTCGATCACGTCCTGCACGCGGTATTCGGCCTTGAGCATCTCGATCACGTCCGCGCGCCGCTCGCGGCGGCGGTTCGGACTGCACATCGGAAACAGCGCGACATGGCCGCCCGGATGCGTCGAGAACCAGTTGTTCGGGAACACGGAGTCGGGCGTGTCGCGCTCGCCGGGGTCATCGAACACGTGCACGCGCACGCCCGCATCGGCGAGCACCTGCGCGGCGGCCGTGACTTCGTCGCGTGCGGCGCCGGATACCGAGGCCGTGTCGATGGCGCCGCCGCCGGCCGTGCGCTGGAACGCGTTGTCGGCCGCGGTCTGCGGGTTCGGCAGGAAGCGGTGCGGCCGGATCATCACGACGGCGGCCGGCGCCTGGATCGATACGAGATTCATGAAAGGCAGGAGCGAAGGGCAGGAAAGCGGGCGGCGCACGGGCCGCCCGAGGATGACGGTCAGCGCGCGAACGCGGCGACGGCTTCGGTCACGAATGCCGCGTGACCCTGCGCGATCGCGGCCGGGTCGTCGATCAGCGCGAACAGGTTCTTCGGGTCGACGGCTGGCGGAATCAGCGCGATCTCGACGCCCGCGTTGTGCTGCTGCGCGAGCGCGTACAGATAGCGCAGCGCCGAGTAGTCCTCGAGCGCGAAGCCGACCGAGTCGAACACCGTGACTTCGTCCGCACGTTCGCGGCCGGTCGTCTCGCGCTGCAGCACGCGCCACAGCTCGGTGACGGGGAAGTCGGCCGGCATCTGCTGGATCTCGCCCTCGATGCGCGACTGCGGCTCGAATTCGACGAACACGCGGCCCGCGTGCAGCACACCCGCCTCGAGTTCGGTCTTGCCGGGGCAATCGCCGCCCACGGCGTTCAGGTGCATGCCGGGCTCGATCATGTCGGCCGTGACGATCGTCGCGTACGCCTTGTCGGCGGTGACGGTCGTCACGATGTCGGCGCCGCGCACGGCGTCGGCGGTCGAGGCCGCGCGCACGACGCGCAGACCGGGATACGCGGCGAGGTTCCGCACGAGCTTGTCGGTCGCTTGGCGGTCGACGTCGAACACGCGAATCTCGTCGATGCCGAGCAGCGTGTGGAACGCGATCGCCTGGAATTCGCTCTGCGCGCCGTTGCCGATCAGCGCCATCTTGCGCGCATCGGGGCGCGCGAGCAGCTGGGCGGCGAGCACCGACGTGGCGGCCGTGCGCAACGCGGTGGTCAGCGTGAGTTCGGCGAGCAGCAGCGGGTAGCCGGTATCGACTTCGGCGAGCGCGCCGAACGCCATCACCGTATGCATGCCGCGCGCCGCGTTGACGGGGTGGCCGTTCACGTACTTGAACGCGAACAGCGACGCGTTCGCGACGGGCATCAGCTCGATCACGCCGTCGCGCGAATGGCAGGCGACGCGCGGCGACTTGTCGAACTCGGCCCAGTGCAGGTAATCGGCGCGCAGCGTGTCGACGAGTTCGCGCAGGAACGTCGTCACGCCGGTCCTGGCGATCAGGCGGGCGGTGGCGGGAACGTCGAGGAAGCGGGTCATCGGTCTGTCTCCATATTCAGTGCCGGTACGGGTGTCCTGGCGTTCTGGTCGACCGGGCGGTGTTTCGGCGCGGGCGTCGGGCTTCCTGGAAAGCGCGGCGCGGCGTGTCCGGCCGGTCGATGGAGTCATTATTTCCGCGAGTCGAGCCAACAAAAAGACAGCAAAAGTGGCATATTTCTCGATAGACTTGGCAAATTGCCAGCCAATTTAGGCAGTTTGTCCAGTTCACACTAGCCGGAATGCGTCGCCTCCGGCACGCTGGCGGCCGGCTCACGCTCTACAGAAGGCCCGTTCATGATCACGCTCGACGACGTCGACCGTCAGCTCATCGCACTGCTGCGAGACAACGCGCGACTGCCCGTCGTCGCGCTGGCGAAGGCATTGCGCGTCGCGCGCGCGACCGTGCAGAACCGCCTCACGCGGCTGGAGAAAAACGGCGTGATCGTCGGCTATACGGTACGGCTCAAGCCGGCCGCCGAACGGCACCGGATTCGCGCGCTGATGTCGATCGCGGTGCAGGGCAATCGCGGCGCGGAGGTGGTGAAGGTGCTGCGCGGGCATCCGAACGTCGCGTCGATCCACAGTACGAACGGGCGCTGGGATCTCGTCGCCGAACTGCATGCCGATTCGCTCGAGCACTTCGATCGCGTGCTCGGCGCGATCCGGCTGATCGACGGGATCGCGAATACCGAGACGAGCATCCTGCTGTCGACGCACAAGGCGTGACGCGGGCGGAACCCGCGTCACGCCTGTCCGTGCGGTCAGGCGCCGGCCGCCGGCGCCGGAAACACCGGCTCGCCGAGCGTCAGCATCAACCGGTTCGCCCACGCGAAGATCGCGACCGCGTGCGACAGGTCGAGAATCTCTTCATGCGTCAGCCCTTCGGCCTCGAGTGCGGCGATCGCGCGTTCGTCGATCGCGTCGGGCCGTTCGGTCAACGCGATCGCATAGCGGATGATCGCGCGTTCGCGTGCCGTCGTGCCGGCCGTCGCGGGATCGTCGAATACCTGCTCGATCGCATCGGTGCGTTTCGCGAGCTGCGCGAAGCGCTGCGCATGCACCGACGCGCAATACACGCAGCCGTTCACGCGCGACACGGCCGTGCTGGCCAGCTCGCGTTCCGCACGCGACAGGCCGCCGGGACCGTACATGATCGCGTTGAACACGCCCGAGCGTTGCCGCAGGATCTCGGGCAGGTGCACGAGCAGCAGGTAATAGTCGGAGGTCTTCGCCTGCGGGTGGCTTGCGTCGAGCACGGCGAGCTGATCGGGCGTCGCGGCATCGAGCGACACCGTGTCGAGCCACGCGCGCCAGCCGAGCGTGTCGGATGTGAAGCCGTGAGCGCTCGTCGTCATGCGGCCTCCTTGCCGGCGCGGGACTGAAGCGCCTGCGCGGCAACGGCGACGCGCAACTGATAGGCGACGAACGCCACGAGCTGCGACAGCGCGACGATCGCGGGTGTCGTGAGGCCGGCCGACTTCAGTGCGTCGAGATCGGCTGCGCGTGCATCGACAGGGGAGAGCGTCAGGCGCTTCGCGTGCGCGAGCAGCGCGCCGAGGCGTCGAGGCAGCGCGTCGAACGCGTCGGCATCCGCGTGTTCGATGTCGCGTGCCGTGCCGCCCGCGTCGAGCAGTCGGGCGCGATACGTATCGGCCAGCGCGTGTGCATTCGACTTCCGCGCGACATACCGCGCCGCATGCAGCCGCTCGACCAGCGAAAGATCGGGCAAGGCGGGATCGAACAGCGCGGCTTCGCTCAGCTGCGTATGCAGCAGCACCTTGTCGCGCGCGCGGCGCAGCGCGGCGACGGTGTCGCCTTCGCGCAGGCCGGCCACCGCGTCGATCGTATCCGGCACGGCGGCCGGCGTGATGGAGTCAGTCATCGTTTCGGTTTTCCTTCTTCGTCGGTGTGATCGATGGCGTGCGCTCACGCATCGGCGTCGTGCCATTCGTCGCCTTGCAGTTCGGCGTTCGCGTACGCGACGAGCGCGTCGTAATGCCGGTCGCGATCGGCGTCGAACAGCCGGCTCGCGATGCCGCGCGCCAGCCGCTTCGCGCCGGCGCTGATCACCGGGATATCGCCGGACAGCTTGCCGTGGCTCAGGCTCGCCGCATGGTTGAAGCAATGGATATGCGTGACGGCCGGGCATGCACCGCGCTCGCGCTCCTGGAACGCGAACGCGGGGCCGAGGTCGGGCGACTCCGCGAGTTCGTCGAGCCACAGATCCGGTTCCGGTCGATAACGATCCTTCCAGCGCCGCACGTGCGCGCCGAACGACGCGAATTCTTCGCGCGTCGTCCAGTCCGAATGAAAGCCCGTCGCGAAGATCAGGAAGTCGACGGTGTAGCGCCCGCGCGGCGTCGTGACGTCGAGGCCGTCCGCGTGGTCGGCAAGCGTCTCGATCGGGCTGCCTGCATGGAAATGCGCATGCTCGTGGCGCGATACGCGCAGCACGCTGTCGCGCGGCGGCGGTGTCTGCGACGTCAGCGCGTAGTGCATGAAGCGCCACTTCGTCGCGTCGTCGAGATCGGCGTAGCCGTGCACGAGCCCCGGGCTGCCGATGCCGGTCAGCTTGTTGATGCGCGGAATGTCCGCGCGGCGGAAGAACAGGTCGACGCGCGCGGCGCCGGCTTCGAGTGCGGTGCCCGCGTTGTCGAACGCGGACGCACCCGCGCCGACGACGCCGACGCGCTTGCCCGCGAGCGCCGCGAAGTCGATCGGCTCCGACGAATGGGCCCAGCGCGTGCGTGGCACGCGGTGCGCGACGGGCGGTACATACGGGCCGCCGAGACCGTCGCGGCCGGTCGCGAGCACGACGTGTCGCGCGAGCAGCGTCTGCGCTTCGCCGTTGCCGCGCACGTCGAGCGCGAGCAGCCCGTCGTCGCGCGGGCGCAGCGCGACGAGCGCCGTGTCGTTGCGCACCTGCAGGTCGAGCACGCGTCGATACCAGCGCAGGTAGTCCATCCATTGCGTGCGCGGAATCTTGTAGAGCGCGTCCCAGGCGTCGCGGCCGAATTGTGCTTCGAACCACGCGCGGAACGTCAGCGCGGGCAGGCCGAGCGCGGGGCCCGTGAGCTGCTTCGGCGAGCGCAACGTCTCCATCCGCGCGAACGTGATCCACGGCCCTTCGTAGCCGGCCGGCGCACGGTCGATCACGCACTGGTTGTCGATGCCGAGCAGGCGCAGTTCGGCGGATGCCGCGAGCCCCGCCATGCCGCCGCCGACGATCGAGACGTCGAGCACGCGCGCGCCGTCCGCTTCGCGCGGCGGCACCCACGATGGCGCGGGCAGGTCGAGCCAGCGCAGGTCCTGCGCGAGCCGTGCTTCGAGTGCGTCGAGCGGTGTCGTCATGCGGCCTCCGGGCGCGTGCGGCGTGCACGTGCGGTGCGTGGCGGACGTGGCGCCCGCTCGTTGCGCAGACGGTCGCCGCGCAGCAGTGCGTCATGCGCGGCCGCGTCGTGAAAGATCACGTCGTCGAGCAGCGCGCCCGTCGTGCGGTGCAGCGCGTCGAGCAGCGCGTCGACGGCTGCCGTGCGCGGCTTGCCGGCCGGCGTTGCGACGCCGAACGCGAACGGGATGTCGACGTCGAGCGGCCGCGCGACGACGCCGTCCACCGGCAGCGCGACGCCCGTTGCCGGATCGACGATGCCGATCCCGATGCCCGCGCGCGCGGCCATCACCGCATTCAGCGATGCATTGGTCTCGATGAACACGCGCGCGTCGACACGGGCAGCCGCGAACGCGGCGTCGATGCGCTGGCGCAGCCGGTGCCGGTTCGCGACCGTCACGATACGGCGCTGCGCGAGATCGCGCAGCGCGATGCGCGGCTTCGCCGCGAGCGGATCGCCGGCGGGCAGCACGGCGACGCACGGCGTCTGCGCGATCCAGTGCACGTCGAGCCCCGCATGCGCCATCGGCAGCGTGACGACGCCGACGTCGGCCGTGCCGGCCAGCACTTCATGCACGACATGCTCGGCCGATTCGCTGCGCAACTGGTATTGCGGCGCGTGCGCGTCGTCGGGCAGCGCGGCGAGCGCGGCCGGCACGAGCGTGGCCGCGAGCGACGGCGTCGCCGCGATGCGCACGGGTTCGGCCGTTTCGTCGCCGAGCGCGCGTGCGCGTGCCTCGATCGCACGCAGGCCGACCAGCGAGCGTTCGACTTCCTCGTACAGCAGGAACGCGCGGCGCGTCGGCGTGACGCGCGGGCCGTGGCGGTCGAACAGCGCGTAGCCGAGATCGGCTTCGAGCTCCTGGATCTGCCGCGTGACGGCCGGCTGCGAGCGGCCGAGCAGTTCGCCCGCGCCGGTCACGCTGCCGGCCGACATGACCGCGGAAAAGGCTTCGAGTTGATGCAGCTCCATGACGCGTTCCAATGATGCGATTTGCGCATTGTAGGAGCGCGACCATGCGTGATTCATATAATGATTCCTGCTATCGACAGCGTGAAACCTGCGAAGCGTGCGATGGCGGCGGCGGCCGGTGGCGCATGCATGCGCATCGGTTGTGCGTGGCGGCGCGAAGGAAACGTCAATCGAATCAACGCGATGCGACGTGTGCCGATGGATCGCGCAAGGCGGCGCGAACGGATGCGCGTTCGCGAGCGCGATCCGCTTCGCGCCGCGCGCGATATCGATATGCGCAAAACTTCGTTGGATCGCCCTGAGCCGGATGGTTACATGCCCTCACTCTTTTCGACTCACTGAAGCTGGGGGACGCATGAACGTTTCGGGGAACGACGCACGCGGCGCATGGCGGCGCGTGCTGGGCACGGTAGCGGCGCTTGCTGCCGCATGGGGCTTGTCGGCGGGCGGTGCGCTCGCGGCCGGCGTGTCGGGCGAGCCGGTGGTGGTCGGCGTGAGCGGGCCGCTCACGGGCCAGGACGCGCAATACGGCGAGCAATGGAAGCGCGGCTTCGATCTCGCGCTCGACGAGATCAACGGCAGCGGCGGCATTCACGGCCGGCCGCTCGCGATCGACTTCCAGGACAGCCGCAGCGATCCGCGCCAGGCGGTGGCGATCGCGCAGAAGTTCGTCGCCGATCCGCGCATCGCGATCGAGCTCGGCGACTTCTCGAGCGCGACGTCGATGGCCGCGTCGCCGATCTACCAGCGCGGGCAACTCGTGCAGTTCGGCTTCACGAACTCGCATCCGGATTTCACGAAGGGCGGCGACTATCTGTGGAGCACCGCGCTGAGCCAGGCCGAGGAGCAGCCGCTGCTCGCGCGCTATGCGGTGAAGGAACTCGGCTTCAAGCGGATCGCGGTGCTGTACCTGAACACCGACTGGGGCCGCACCAGCAAGGACATCTTCGCGAAGGCGGTCGCCGGGCTCGGCGCGCAGGTCGTCGCGGCCGAAGGCTACCAGCCGGCGGAGAAGGATTTCCGCTCGACGCTCGTGCGCATCGGTGAATCGAAGCCCGATTCGATCGTGCTGATCTCGTACTACGCGGACGGCGCGCAGATCGTGCGCCAGGCGCGTACATCGGGGCTCACGCTGCCGATCGCGGCGGTCGGCTCCGTGTATTCGCCGAAGTTCCTCGAGCTGGGCGGCACGGCCGTCGAAGGCGTGTATACGGAGTCGAACTTCTTCCCGGCCGAACCGCGCCCCGAGGTGCAGGCGTTCGTGCAGCGCTATCGCGCGAAATTCCATACCGATCCCGATTCGTTCGTCGCGCGTGCCTATGACGCGCTGATCCTGTCGGCGGAAGTGCTGCGCCGCTACGGCACGACGCGCCAGGCCGCGCACGACGGCTTCGCGAAGGTCAGCGACGTGCCGAGCGTGATCTTCGGCAAGGTGCGCTTCGATCCGCAGACGCGTCGCGTCGCCGGTGCGCGCACCGTGTACCTGGTCGTGAAGCAGGGGCAGTGGGCGCTGTGGGATGGCGCGAAGCCGCAGCTCGCGGCGCGTTGAGCCTGACATGAACCGCATGCACGTGACGGACGCATCGTGATGGCTTCCTGGCTCGACTACACGCTCAACGGCCTCATCGTCGGCAACATCTACGCGCTGCTCGCGGTCGGGCTCGCGCTGATCTTCGGCGTGTCGCACCTGATCAACTTCGCGCACGGCTCGGTCTACATGGTCGGCGCATTCATCGGCTGGCTGTGCCTGACGCGCTTCGGGCTGCCGCTGCCGGTCGCGCTGGCGGCGGTCGTCGTCGGCTGCGGCGCGCTCGGCGTCGCGATCGAGCGGATCGGGCTGCGGCCGCTGCGCCATGCGGCGCGCATCGCGCCGCTGCTCGCGACGATCGGCATCAGCTTCATCCTCGACCAGCTCGCGCAGCTCGCGTTCGGCGCGGACCCGCGCGCGGTGCCGACGCCGCTGCCCGACTGGCACGTGCGGATCGCCGGTGCGACGCTCGGCTCGCTCGACCTGCTGATCGCGGGCATCGGCATCGCGGCGGCCGCGCTGCTGTACGGCTTCCTGCGCTTCACGCGGCTCGGCTGGGCCGTGCGCGCGACCGCGCAGGATCGCGACGCGGCGCTGCAGATGGGCGTCGACGTCGATCGCGTGAACCAGACCGTGTTCGCGATCGCGTGCGCGCTCGGCGGCGTGAGCGGGCTGCTGGTCGGCATGTACTACAACAGCATCGATCCGGCGATGGGCTTCCAGGCGACGCTGAAGGGCGTCGTCGCGCTGCTGATCGGCGGGCTCGGCAACGTGCCGGGCGCGATCGCCGGCAGCCTGCTGCTCGGCCTCGTCGAAAGCTACGGTGTCGCGCTGTTCGGCACGAGCTATCGCGACCTGTTCGCGTTCGGACTGCTGATCGTGTTCCTCGTATGGCGGCCGAACGGCCTGTTCAGCGCGAACCGCGCGCTGCCGCCCGAGCCGATGACGGGCACCTTCCTCGCGGCCGCGAAAGCCGTGCGCGTGCCGCGCCCGGTGCTCGTCGTGCTGATCGCGCTGGCGGCCGTACTGCCGTGGCTCGGCGCGTCGCCGTACGTGCTGCAGACGCTGACCAACGCGTGGCTGTACGGATTGCTCGCGCTGAGCCTCACGCTCGTCGCGGGCACGGTCGGGCAGATCTCGCTCGGCCACGCGGCATTGCTCGTGATCGGCGCGTATGCGTCGGCGCTGCTGTCGTCGGATCTCGGCTGGTCGCCGGCCGTGACGATTCCATGCGCGGGCGTCATCACCGCGGTGCTCGGCACGCTGCTCGTCTATCCGGCATTCCGGCTGCGCGGGCACTATGTGTCGATTGCGACGCTCGGCATCGGCGAGGTGGTGAGCCTCGTGATCCTGAACTGGGACGGCTTGACGCGCGGCCCGCTCGGCGTCACCGGCATCGCGCCGCTGCCGTGGGCGACGACCGCGCGCGCCGCGTACTGGTTCACGTTCGCGGTGCTCGTCGGGTTCGCGCTCGTACAGGTGAGGCTGCTGCGCTCGCACCTGGGCCGCACGTTGCGCGCGGTGCGCGAGGACGACGTCGCCGCGCGTGCGCACGGCATCGCGCCGAACCGCTACAAGGCGATCGCGTTCGCGGTCGGCGGTGTCGCGGCCGGCGTGAGCGGCGGCATTGCCGCGCACCTGTACAGCTACATCAATCACCAGACCTTCGATTCGCAGGTGTCGATCCTCGCGCTGACGATGGTGATCCTCGGTGGGCTCGGCAACGTGCTCGGCGGCATCGCGGGCGCGATCGCGCTGATCGGGCTGCCCGAGCTGTTCCGCTGGGCGGCCGACTACCGGATGCTGATCTACGGCGTCGTGCTGCTGCTGCTCGTGCGGTTCCGGCCGCAGGGCCTGCTCGGCACGGTGTGAGGAGGAATGCGATGACGACCCACCGACCCTTGCTCGACGTGCAGGGCCTGACGCGCCGCTTCGACGGCGTGACCGCGCTCGACGGCGCGAGCCTGACGCTCGCCGACGGCGAGCTGCTGAGCGTGATCGGCCCGAACGGCGCGGGCAAGTCGACGCTGTTCAACCTGATCGCGGGCGCGGACCGGCCCGACGCCGGCCGCGTGACGTTCGACGGCCGCGACATCACGGGCACGGCGCCCGAGCGCCTCGCGGCGCTCGGCATCGCGCGCACGTTCCAGCATGGCCGCGTGTTCGGCAACCTGAGCGTGCTCGACAACGTGCTGATCGGCGCGCATGCCAGGCTGCGCGCGGCGCGGCCGGGCTGGCCCGCGCTCGGCGCGGCGGCCGAGGTGCTGCGCGCGCTCGTGCGGCCCGCGTCGGTGCGCCGCGAGGAAGCCGCGCTGCGCGAGGAGGCGCGCGCGATCGTCGCCGGGTTCGGCGAACGGCTCACGCCGCGCATCGATCATCCGGCGCACAGCCTGTCGTATGCGAACCGGCGGCGCGTGGAGATCGGCCGCGCGCTCGCGCTGCATCCGCGCCTGTTGCTGCTCGACGAACCGACGGCCGGGATGAACGAGACGGAGACGGCCGAGATGCTGCAACTGATCCAGTCGCTGAAGGCGCGTGGCCTGACGATCCTGCTGATCGAGCACAAGCTCGAACTCGTGATGCGCGTGTCCGACCGCGTGATGGTGCTCGACAACGGCGAGAAGATCGCCGAAGGCGCGCCGCGCGACGTGCGGCACGATCCGCGCGTGATCGAAGCCTATCTCGGCCGCCGCCATGCGGGCGGCGCACCGGCCGACCGCACCGCGCAGGCGGCCGCATGACCGCGCTTTCCACCGGACCCGATACGACGATGACCGACGCGCTGCTGAAACTCGAACACCTCGACACGTTCTACGGGCCCGTGCAGGTGCATTTCGACGTGAACTTCGAAGTGGGCCGCGGGCAGATCGTCAGCCTGCTCGGCGGCAACGCGAGCGGCAAGTCGACGACGATGAAGCTGATTCTCGGGCTGATGCGGCCGAAGCGCGGCGTCGTGCGTTTCGACGGCGCCGACGTGACGGCGCTCGCGACGCCGCAGCGCGTGCGGCGCGGGATCGCGGCGGTGCCCGAGGCGCGGCGGCTGTTCGGCGACATGAGCGTGCGCGAGAACCTGCTGATGGGCGCGTACACGCGCGGCGACCGCACGGCCGTGGCCGATGACTACGAGCGTGTGCTCGACCTGTTTCCGCGCGTACGCGAACGATTGACGCAGCGTGCGGGCACGCTGTCGGGCGGCGAGCAGCAGATGCTCGCGATGGCGCGGGCGTTGATGGCGCGGCCGAAGCTGATCTGCATGGACGAGCCGACGATGGGGTTGTCGCCGCTCTACGTCGACAAGGTGCTGGAGCTGATCGACGCGATCAACCGGCAGGGCGTGACGGTGTTCATGGTCGAGCAGAACGCGAGCCTCGCGCTGGAGATCGCGCACTACGGGTACGTGCTGCAGACGGGGCGCGTCGTGCTCGAAGGGCCCGCGAAAACGCTGCTCGACGACGAGCGCGTGCGCGATGCGTATCTGGGCGGGGAGGCCGTCGCGGCGTAGCATTGCCGCGCACGGGTCGACTCACGCGTCGCTTGCGTGCGTCCCCGCTGCCCGCGGAAACGTCAGCACCACTGCGAACCCGCCCGCATCGGGAAACGCAAACCCGACGCGCCCGCCGTGCGCCTTCATCACTTCCTGCACGATCGCGAGCCCGAGGCCCGACCCCGTGCGCCGCTCGCTGCCGTCCGGCGCGATCCGCACGAACGGTTGCAGTGCCGCGTCCCAATGCTCGCGCGGTATCCCGCGGCCGTTGTCGGTCACGGTCAGCGTGACCGCGCCGTCGACGTTGCCCGTGGTCGCGACCGACACGACGATGTCGTCCGCGTGACCGTGCAGCAGCGCGTTGTGCAACACGTTCGACAACGCTTCCTGCAGGCTGATCGCGTCGCCGTCGATCCACGCCAGCGGCGCATCGCTCGCGAACGCAACGGCGACATCGCGCTCGCCCGCGAGCGGAATCGTGCGGCCGAGCACCTCTTTGGCGAGCGCGATCAGTTCGACGGGTTGCAGCGGCACGGCCTCGGTACGATGAATCACCATCGCGTGATTGAGCAGCTGGCCGGTGAGCCGCCCGACATCCGAGGACGTCGCGCGCAGCGCATCGAGCCGCGCCGCGTGACGCGCGGGATCGGATTCGCCGTCGAGCAGCTCGATCTGCGCGTCGAGCCGCGCGAGCGGCGTGCGCATCTGATGCGCGGCGTCGGCGATGAAGCGCTGCATCGCGTTGATGCGTTCGGCGAGACGGTGCATCAACCCGTTGATCGAGCCGATGATCGCGTCGATCTCGCTCGGCGTATCGACGGCCACCGGCCGCAGGTCGGCCGGGTCGCGCGCGGCGATGATCATGCCGATCTGCGCGAGCGGGCGCAGCCCGCGCCGGATCGCGAGGCCGCTTGCGCCGATCGCGAGCACGCTCATCAGCAGGATCAGCGTCCACACCTTGAAGCTCATGTCGTTCGTGAGCTGCTGGCGCGCGTTGGTGGTTTGCGCGACCGTCACGAGCGCCCAGCCCGGCGTGCTCTCCTCGGGCATGTAGCGGGCGATGGTCGCGGTGCGGATCCGGTGCCCCTGGTAGACGCCATTCGCGAACGCCGGGCCCTGTTTCGCGGCGGCGAGCGTCGCGGGGCTCGCGAGATCGTTGTAGCCGGCCACGACGATGCCGCGCGAATCGACGACCTTGTAGTAGACGAGGTCGTAGCGCGACAGCGTCGACAGTGCGGCCACCGGCGGATTCAGCGCAAGCACGCCGCCCTGCACGTAGAGGTTTTCCGCGACCTGGATCGATGCGCCTGCAAGCAACTGGTCGTATGCGCGTTCGGCTGCGACGCCCGCGTAGTAGCGCGCGATCACCGCGAGGGCGAGCGCGCCGCTTGCGACGACGAGCGCGACCAGGAGCAGTGTGCGCCCGAACAGCGTCTTCGGGAACCAGTCAGTGCGCGGCAATCTGATACCCCATCCCGCGTGCGGTGCGGATCTCGACCGAGCTGCCCTGCAGCTTCCTGCGCACGCGCGTCACGTACTGTTCGACCGCGTTCGTGGTCGGCTCGTTGCCGAAGCTGAACAGCTGGTTCAGCAGCTCGTCCTTCGAGAAGATCCGCTGCGGCCGGCTCGCGAGGATTTCGAGCAGTGCGAACTCCTGGCGCGACAGCGACAGCGGCTGGCCGTCGAGTTCCGCGAGGCGGCTGCTGCGGTCGATCACGAGGCCGCCGAGCGTCAGCACGTCGTTCGCATGGCCGCTGTTGCGGCGCAGGAGCGCCTGCACACGGGCGTCGAGCTCGCGATAGTCGAATGGCTTCACGAGATAGTCGTCGGCGCCGAGGCCGAGGCCGCTCACGCGGTCGTCGATCGCCGAGCGCGCGGTGACGAGCAGCACGGGCGTCGTGCTGCCCGACGCGCGCAGGTGGCGCAACACCGTGAAGCCGTCCATGCCGGGCAGGTTCGCGTCGAGCACGACGAGGTCGAAGCGCTCGACGCGCAGCAGCCCGTGCGCGGTCGCGCCGTCGGCTTCGAGGTCGACCGCGTGGCCGAGCCGCGCCAGGCGGCTGCGGATCGCCGCGCCGATTTCGGCATCGTCCTCCACGACGAGAATGCGCATGGTGCCGTTTTGCAGGTAGGTGGGTTAGGGGTTTTCCCGAGGGCCGGATGTCAGCATTTTCTCAGACTCGGTCGATAACCTGTGTCGAGCCGGAAGCAGCAGGCAAGGACGGCATTAATACCAGAATTATTCAAGGAGACGGCAACATGCAGCATGTCACGGGCGCGACGAACGCGCGACGCGGCGCGACGGCAGCCTTCGCGGGGCCGTTTTCCGTCCGTCGCATGGCAGCACGCGCATGACGACGCTGCCGCGCCGCCGCGCACTGATCGCCGCCGGGCTCGGCGCGTTCGCGGTGCCGTCGCTCGTGCGGGCGAAGCCGCGCACGGTCCGGATTTCCAAAGGCTATGGCGTGCTGTACCTGCCGCTGCTCGTGATGGAGAAGCAGCGGCTGTTCGAACGGCACGCGGCACGTCATGGCGTGCGCGACGTCGCGGTCGACTGGGTGCTGCTCGACGGCGGCAACTCCGTCAACGACGCGATGATGGCCGGCACGCTCGATTTCGCGGGCGCCGGCGCACCGGGTTTCATCGAGCTGTGGGCGCGGGCGCGCGGCATTCCGAACGTCGAGGTGATCGGCATCAGCGGGCTGTCGACCACGTCGCTGTCGCTGAACGCGAACCGTCCGGGCCTCGTGTCGCTGCGCGATTTCACGCCGTCCGACCGGGTCGCGGTGCCGGGCATCCGCACGTCGCTGTCGGCCGTCGTGCTGCAGATGGTCGCGAGCCGGCAGCTCGGCCCGACGCATTTCGCGCAGCTCGATTCGATCACCGTGAACCTGCCGCATCCGCAGGCGATGCAGGCGCTGATCCGTCGCGAGAACGGCGTCACCGCGCACTTCACGTCGCCGCCGTTCTCGACGCTCGAATTGCGGCAGCCGGGCATACACCGCGTGGTGAGCTCGGTCGACGTGCTCGGCCCGCTGACGCTCGACGTCGTGTTCGCGCCGAAGCGGCTCGTCGATACGGAGCCCGCGCTCGCCGTCGCGTTTCTCGGCGCGCTCGACGAAGCGAACCGCCTGATCGCGCAGGACCCGCGTGCGGCGGCCGCGCTGTATGCGGCGTCGTCGGGCGTCGGCGTGTCGCACGACGACGTGATGCGGATGCTCGCCGCACCCGACACGCGCTTCTCGGTGCTGCCGAACCAGCTGATGGACTACGTCGAATTCCTGTACCTCGCCGGCACGATCAAGGCGAAACCGCGCGCGTGGCACGAGATGTTCGCGCCGATGCTCGACGACTACCGGTCGGGCTGAACGCCGCCGCGTCCATTCATCGAGACACCCCGCGCCCGCGTGTGTGCTGCGCGCGGCGCGGATTCAACCGATATGCAACCGATATGCAACCGATTCACGCAAGGAGCCTGAAGTGAACGCAACCGACACCCTGGACCCCGCGTCCGCCGAAGAACAGCGCATCATGTCGAAGATGGCGCGGCGCCTGCTGCCCATCCTCGTCGTGATGTTCCTGATCGCGTTCATCGACCGGCAGAACGTCGGTTTCGCGAAACTGCAGATGGTGCATAGCCTCGGGATGACGGAGGCCGCGTTCGGGCTCGCGTCGTCGCTGTTCTTCATCGGCTACCTGCTGTTCGAGGTGCCGAGCACGCTCGCGCTGCATCGCTACGGCGCGCGCGTGTGGCTCGCGCGGATCATGCTGACGTGGGGCCTCATCACGGTGCTGATGGGCTTCACGACGTCGATGCCGGCGTTCTGCTCGCTGCGTTTCCTGCTCGGCATCGCCGAGGCCGGCTTCTATCCGGGCGTGATCTACTACCTGACGCTGTGGTTTCCGCAGAGCTACCGCGCGAAGGTGCTCGGCATCTTCACGCTCGGCAGTGCGCTCGCGAACATGCTCGGCTCACTGGTCGGCGGCGTGCTGCTGAGCCTGAACGGCGTGTGGGGCCTCGCGGGCTGGCAGTGGGTGTTCGTGGCGACGGGCATTCCGGCCGTGATCGTCGCCATCGTCGTGTTCCGCGTGTTGCCGGCTTCGTTCCGCGAAGCGCCGTTCCTCGACGAACGCGAGAAGGAGATCGTCGCGGCCGCGCTGGAGCGCGAGAAGCCGGCGCAGGCCGAGCACGGCCAGCCGTGGAAGGCGCTGCTCGATCCGCGTGTGATGCTGTTCGCGGCGACCTACATGCTGATGTCGACGTCGCTGTACGGTGTCACGTACTGGCTGCCGACACTCGTCAAGTCGTTCGGCGTGTCGAGCAGCACGAACGGTTTCCTGAGCATGCTGCCGTGGGCGCTCGCGGTGGTGCTGCTGGTGTGGCTGCCGGCGAAGCTGCGCCGTGCGAAGAGCATCCTGCGCACGATCGCGATCGTCGCGGCGCTCGGCGCGCTCGGCTTCCTCCTGAGCCTCGTGCTGCCGTCGACGCCGCTGCGCTTCGTCGCGCTCGTGCTCGGCGGCGCATGCATCCCGCTGCTGTATCCGTGCTTCTGGTCGATGCCGCCGCGTTATTTCACCGGCGCACGGGCGGCGGCTAGCGTCGCGGCGATCAACTCGATCGGCAACCTCGGCGGCTTCTTCAGCCAGAACCTGATGCCGTTCGCGGGCAAGGTGACGGGCACCGCGTTCGGGCCGATGATCGTGCCGATCGTGTGCCTTGCACTGCTCGGCGTCGGCGCGCTGGTCGCGTGGACGCGGTCGGAGCGGGCGATGGTGGCGGCTCGGGTGTGATGGGGTGCGCCGCTATCGCATCATCAACTGGTCCCCGACGAACTTGAAGTTGGCCGACGCGTTCGTGTTCGACAGCAGGTACTTGAGCGCGTGGATGTCCGGCGCGGTCGTCGTGAAGCGGTTGTCGCCGTCGAAGATGAAATCCCACGTGATGATGCTGCGGCTGCCGCCGGGATTGTCCACGTGGATTTCCTTCAGCGACGCAAGCGGATACGCGCGTTCGTGCCAGTCGAACAGGTGCCGCACGTAGAGGTGATCCGGCGTGACAATCTCGTAGCGACGCAGGAAGGGCGTCGCGATGACGAGCACCACGGTGGTCAGGATCAGCAGCGAGCGGGCCGCACGCCACACGACGGCCCGCGACGCGCGGCCGCGTGGCTTGGTACGGTAGCGCTGGTATGCGGACGGTACGATCAGGCCGACGCCGAACCACCAGGCGATCGCAATGAATCCGATCGGCACGTTCAGGAAAGGCACTGAAAAGGCGCCGACGAAGTTGGTCGGAAAATCCGTGAGCCGCGCGGTCGACACGAACCCGAGCGCGATGTAGCTGCCGGCAGGATGCGGAATGAACACGGCTGTCGTCAGCGCCTGCAGCGCGAGCAGGACGGGCCAGCACAGCAGCGATACGGCCAGCCAGCCGACTGCGGCGATGAAGAAAGAAAGGATATAGGTGCGGAGGGTTTTCATCGGGGCGAAGGGGTGAAGTCCGGTCGGCCGGTGCAATGGAACGGCTGATGTAGCGACCCGCGACGAATTGTAGCGTCGTGGGAAGGCCGGTACGGACGATGTCGCGCCGGGTGATGGCAGCGCGAAGTGCCGGGCAGCACATGAATCGCAGTCGGTGAACCGTTGCGTATCATGCGCGATGCGCTACCACGCGTTGCAAATGCGACGTTTGGAGCGAGCAATGAAATTGACGATGGCGAATATGTCTCGAGATGGCGTTGCGCGTCGACGCGTGCAGCGCGAGTTCGTGGCGCGCGGCTTGGCATCGCGCCACGAGGCGCGGCGGACCGGTGAATATATCGAAGCGGCAGACGTTCAGGCGGAACTCGAGCGCATGTTGAAAGTGGCACGTGCGACAAAGGCTGCCGGCTAAGCCATCGCGGTTCAGCGCTTTCCATTGCCGCGGGGTTTCCCCGCTCTATCTCGGCGTCCCCCCATCCGCCCCATGCGCGACCGCCACCGGCGCATGCGTCAGCGGAATCTCGACCTCGACCGTCGTGCCTTCGCCGAGCGTTGTCGCGATCCGCAGCGTGCCGCCGACCAGATACGCGCGCTCACGCAATCCCACCAGCCCGAACGACCCCGACTTGCGCGGTACGCCGGGATCGAATCCCGCGCCGTCGTCGCGGATCGTCAGCGCGATCACATCGCCGCCGTGCACGAGTTCGACGTCCGCGTGCGACGCGGCCGCATGCCGCGCGACGTTCGCGAGGGCTTCCTGCGCGATGCGGAACACGGCCGTCGCATACGGTTCGTCGAGCTGCAGCTCGGGCGGCTCGACGTGCAGCGCGCACGCAATCCCGTGACGGTGCCGGAAATCCTCCACGAGCCATTGCATCGCCGCGGCGAAGCCGAGGTCGTCCAGCATCAGCGGGCGCAGGTCGGACGCGATGCGCCGTGTCGCGGCCACCGCGCCGCGCGC
This sequence comes from Burkholderia sp. BCC1972, assembly GCF_905339605.1. Lineage (NCBI taxonomy): Bacteria > Pseudomonadati > Pseudomonadota > Betaproteobacteria > Burkholderiales > Burkholderiaceae > Burkholderia > Burkholderia sp. BCC1972. The sequence goes on from NZ_CAJPGH010000007.1 coordinate 181,246, forward strand.
GAGCACATGCATCGCCGCGATCTTGCGCGCGAGTTGCGCGTCGTCCTGCGGCACGCGGTCGATCAGCCATTCGAGATCGTTCTTCAGCGTCGCGAGCGTCTGCGCGAGTTCGTCGTGCAGTTCGCGCGCGATGCGGCGCTGCTCGGCTTCGCGCGCGCTGGCACTGATCGCGGCAATCTCGCGCAATTCCTCGCGAGACGCCTGCAGCGCCCGCTCGGCGCGCACGCGCTCCTCGACTTCGCGCCGCAGGTCGCGGTTCGACGCGCTCAGTTGCGCGGTGCGCGCAGCGACGCGCTGTTCGAGCCGTTCGTTCGCGTCGTTCAACTGCGCGCTCTTCTGCACGACGAGCAGATGCTGGTAGCGCGCGCCGGCCAGTGCGCGCACGGTCTGCGCATGCAGCCGGCCGTTCTCGAACAGCATCGCGAACAGCACGACGCCGGATGCGACGAGGCCGTACGCGCGTCCCGCGTAGAAGCCGAGATCGTAGCGCCCGTGGTTCAGCATCGACGACAGCGCGATGTCGAACAGCCATGCGACCAGCGTCGTCATCACCCACAGGTCGAGCACGGAATGGCGGCGCCGCTGCCACCACATCAACATCAGCGCGACCAGGTTCAGCCCCCAGACGACCGTGATCGCGTTCGTCATCGTCGCGGTCATCCGGTTGCCGTTCATGATGCGCGGCAGCAGGTCGTGGCCGGCCGTCGCGAGCAGCGCGAGCGCGACCGTCGCGGCGACCGCCGACGCGATGCAGAACCCCACCGAAATCGCCGCACGGCGCTGCGGGGCCGGGATCGGGCGGGCGCGCGTCTTCGCGCGCAGCAGCGCATAGGCGGACACCGCCAGCGGAAAGCCGCCGTGCCAGAACAGGTACAGCCACGCGGTGGTCTGGTCGCCGCCACCGAGCAGGCCGTGCGGCGCAAACAGCCCGGGGAAGGTCAGCATGTGCGTGCCGGCCATGAAGCCCGTGAACAGGTAGCCGCCCGCGAGCGCGAGCAGCGGCTTCTGGCGCAGGATCGCGTACTGGCCGAGCAGCAGGCCGGCCGTCACCATGTCGTTGACGACGATCGCCGACTGGTACACGGGAATGAACGCCCAGCCCGGCGCGAGCGGCATGCCCGCGAACGGCGCGAGCGCGGCGAAGATCACGGCCGATACGAGCACGGTCGCGAGCGCGAAGCGCCGTTCGCGCCGGTCGGGCGGCAGCGACGACATGAACAGGTGCGATGCGTCCGGATCGTCGTCGGGCGGCGCGGACGGCGCGGGCGGGAAGCGGGAGGCGGCTGTCATGCGTCGTCGGCACCGGGATAGAGATCGTGGCGCACCGCGTAGCGGACCAGTGCGGCTTCGTGCGGCAATTCCATCTTCTCGAGGATCCGCGTCTTGTACGTGCTGACCGTCTTCGCGCTCAGCGCGAGTTCGGACGCGATCTGCGTGACGGTCTGGCCGGCGACGATGCGGCCCATCACGTCGAGTTCGCGCGCGGACAGTCGCTCGTGCGGCAATGTCCGATCCGGCGCGCGCAGCGTGCGCGCGAGGCTTTCGGCTGCCGACGGGCTCACGTAGACGCCGCCCGCCGCGACCTTGCCGACCGCTTCGACGAGTTCGGCGGTCGCGCTGTCCTTCGTCAGGTAGCCGGTGGCGCCGGCCTTGAACGCGCGCGCGGCGTACTGCGCCTCGGCGTGCATCGTCAGCACGAGCGTGCGCAGCGACGGCGCATGGCGCTTGACCATCCGGATCAGCTCGATGCCGGTCGGCGCGGGCATCGACAGGTCGAGCAGCAGCACGTCGGCGACCGCGCGCTCGGCGAGCGCGAGCGTGGCCGAGCCGTCGCTCGCTTCGCCGACGATCTCGAAGCCGCCGGCCGTTTCCAGGATGTATCGCAGTCCGTCCCGCATGACTGCATGATCGTCAGCCAGAATTACCCTGATCATCTAGCGGCCCTCTCCGGGATGACGCCGCGAACGGGTTGTCCGGTTATCGTCGCGGCGTTCTTCCGACCAATATATTCCGCCGAATCCGAAAACGGTACTCATTCGGGAAATTTTCGAGATGGCTGGTCTCGGAATGTGTACTGAAACGAAATAATCGACGGGAAACGGCGCGGCGGGTCGTGCACGGCGATCAGGGTATTCCCTGATCGTTGCCGTACCCGGCATGGACCGGCAACGCGCGACGCGAACCGCTGCGAATCGGGACTAAACTGGTGCCCGATACCACACCACCCGCCGGGGAGCCTTGCGATGATCGATCTTGCCGAAATCCTGCCGACCGCCTTGCCCGCCGCCGTTGCGTGGGCCGAAGCGGAGGCGGCGCGCGGGATCGCGCAGGGCGCGCCGCTGACGCCGGCACAGGCCGACGACGCGCGCACGGTGGGCGTTGCCCGGCCGGAGCAGATCCGTGTGGTGATCGTCGACCGCATGCCGTTTCCCGAGACGCCGTCGCTGGCCGCGATCGCGCGCGACACGGGTTTGCTGTCGCCGGGGACGATCGGCCTGACGCTCGGTCATGCGGTGTACGTGCTGCGCGGGCAGGACACGCGCCGCCTGCTGACCCACGAGTTCCGTCACGTGCATCAGTACGAGGCCGCCGGTTCGATCGGCGCATTTCTTGCGCGTTACCTGCAGGAGATCGCGACGGTCGGCTACCACGATGCGCCGCTCGAGGCCGACGCGCGGCAGCACGAGTTCGATTGACCGTTCACGCCGGCGCGACCGCGCGCATTTCGCCATGACCGTTCCCCCTGCCATCGCCGATCCGGTGTTCGTTCGCCGGGTCGTTTCGCCGCGGGGCATGCGATGAGCGACACGATCCACGCGTGGATCGGCGCGATCGGCGCGCATCCGCTGCTCGTGCTGGCGATCGTGTTCGTGACGGCGTGCGCCGAGGCGATTGCGCTGATCGGCACGGTCGTGCCGGCCGGCGCCGTGATGTTCGCGGCCGGTGCGCTGATCGGCGCGGGCGCGCTCGACGGGTGGACGACGATCGGCGTCGCGGCCGCCGGCGCGGTGCTCGGCGACGGGATCAGCTACGAGCTCGGGCGGCACTATCGCGGGATGATCCGCAACGCCTGGACGCGCTTCGGCCATGCGAACGCCTATGCGCGCGGCGAGGAGTTCGTGCTGCGTCACGGGATGAAGAGCATCGTGCTCGCGCGCTTCCTTGCGCCGGTGCGTGCGGTCGTGCCGGTCGTCGTCGGCTGCGCGACGCTGCCGCGCCGATCGTTCTATCCGGTCAACGTCGTGTCGGCGCTCGTATGGGCGCCCGTGCACGTCGCGCCGGGCATCCTGTTCGGTGCGTCGGCCGCGCTGGCCGCGGCGATCAGCGTACGGGTCGCCGCGATCCTGCTGGTCGTCGCCGCGCTGGTCGTGCTCGTGTGGATCGGCGTACGCGTCGCGCTGCGGCGCGGCTGGCCGCTGCTGCGCCGCACGCTCGCCGAAGCCGTGCACGCGTGCACGCATCGCTGGCCGCGGTTCGGCGCGCGGCTGCACGACGCGATCGCATACGTGCGCGGCCTGCCGGGCGCGGTGCCCGTGCTCGCGCTGCTGTTCGTCGGCTGCGTGTGGCTGTTCGCGGGGATCGTGCAGGATGTCGTCGCGAACGATCCGCTGATGCACGCGGACATCGCGCTGTATGCGTTCCTGCAGAACCTGCGCACGCCGCCCGTCGATGCCGCGATGAGTGCGCTTGCCGTGCTGCACGGGCACGATACGGGGCTGATCGTCGCGGCCGCGTTTCTGGTCTGGCTGATGATCCATCGCTGCTGGTGGACGTCCGCATGGTGGCTCGCGACGGTCGGCGTCGCCGTCGTGCTCGTGCCGGCGTTCGGCTCGGGCATACCGGGCGCGACGCCTGCGAGCCTGCCGCCCGGCGCGCCGCACGTGCCGCTGCCCGATGCGGACGCCGCGTTCGCGATCCTCGCGAGCAGCGGCATCGGCTGGGTGCTCACGCGCGACCGGCCCGCGCTGTGGCGCATTCCGGTCGTGACGGCGGTCGTACTGTGGATCGTGCTCGGCGGTTTCGCGCGGCTGTACGTCGGCGGCACCTGGCTGTCGGGCCTGCTCGGCGGCTGGAGCCTCGGGCTGGCCTGGTTCGCGCTGCTCGCCGGCGCCTATGCGTACTGGCGCGTGCGCGAGCATGTGCAGCCGCGCGGCGCGCTCGTCGCGGTGCTCGTGGTGCTCGCGACGGCCGGCGTATGGCGGGTTCCGGTGCAATGGCAGCTCGATCGCGCGGCGCGCCCGCATGTCGGCGACGTGGTCGCGATGACCGTCGATCAGTGGCTGCGCGGCGGATGGCAGCGCGTGCCGACGCGGCGCACCGAGATCGGCGGCGATCGCGAGGAGTACCTGCCGCTGCAATGGAGTGCGACATCGGACACGCTCGACCGGCATCTCGCGCAGGCCGGCTGGCAGCGCGCGACACCGTGGTCGCCGACTACCGCGCTGCGCTGGCTGTTGCCGCAGGCGCCGGCCGACGCGCTGCCCGTGCTGCCGCGCTACACGCACGGCGAAAGCACGCGCCGCGTGTTCGTGCGCGTCGATCCGGCCCACCCGGACAGCCGCCTCGTGCTGCGGTTGTGGCGTTATCCGTACGTGCTGCAGGACGCGCTCGGCATGCGGCCGCTGTGGTACGGCGCGCTGTATCGCGAGGCGCTGCACCGGCCGGCGCGGCTGATGACGATCGTGCGCACGACGCCGATCGACGATGCGGCGGCGCTCGCGCAGGCGCTGGCGGTCGAGCCGACGATCGAGCGTCCGCCGGCGGGGATGACGGCCGCGCCGGCCGCGATGCTGCTCGTGTGGATGGTCAGGCCGTGAGGGGGAGCGTGTCGCTCAGGCGTGCGCGGGCTGCGCGGGGACGACGGACAGGCGCAGACCGACGGTCTTGAGCACCGCGAGCAGGGTTTTCAGCGTCGGGTTGCCGTTCGGGGACAGCGTGCGATACAGCGATTCGCGGCTGATGCCGGCTTCGGCCGCGACTGCGCCGAGCCCGCCGTAGGCTTCCGCGACCGTGCGCAGCGCAAGCAGGCCGGCCGCACGATTGTCGGGATCGTCGAGCGATTCCATCGCGACGCGCAGATAGGCGACCGCGAGCTCGCGGTCGGCGCCGAGTTCGGCGACTTCGGCGTCGTGGTGCGATACCGCGCTCTTGAGCTTGTTCATGTTTGCCTCCGTTTCCAGTTCGACCAGTGTTCCTTGGCGCGCCTGATGTCGTCGGGTTGACTGCCCTTGTCGCCGCCGGACAGCAGCAGCACCAGTGCACTGCCGTGCCGCCCGAAGTACACGCGGTAGCCGGCGCCGACATGGACGCGCAGTTCGATCACCCCTTCGCCGACCGGCTCGCAATCGCCGAAGTTGCCGGTCTGCACGCGGCGCAGGCGTTCGCGAATCCGTGCCTGCGCGATCTTGTCGCGTATGGCGTTCAGCCATTCGGTGAAAGGCTCGCGACCGTCGTCACGTTGATAGCGAAGCAGTTCGAACTTGGAAAGCATTGTAACTTATAAGCTACATGAGTGGTGACTGGAATTGGGCCGATCCGCATCGCAGTGGCGCTGCGGCCGACGCGCATGCGGTGTCTTCGTCGTTCGGGGTTTCGGGCAGTGAAGCCGGCTTCCCGGACGACGATCATTCTTTCATCCGGTACGAAGGGTGGCGACTCGGCCGAATGGCCGGTGTCGATGGCGCGATGACGGGGCAGGCGCCGTAGAGGCGGGACGGGAGGGGGACGCAGGGGCCACTGCCGGTGCCGGCGCATTGCGCGTCCGGCGACCGGCAGGCCTTCCGCGTTACTGCTTCGCCGGCGCGATCGTCGCGACCTTGTCGAGCGCGGCCGGAATGTACGCGTCGAGCTGCGTGGTCACCGATTCGTAGAAGTCCATCGGCTTGCCCCACGCGTCGGGCACGTCGAGGTGCTTTCCGGTCGCATACTCGGCGAGCGTGAAGACCTTGCCGGCGGCCGACGGATAGAGTGCGAGCACCTTCTCCTTGTGCTTGTCGGTCATCGTCAGGATCACGTCGGAATGCCTGACGTCGTTCGCGTTCAACTGCACCGAGCGGTGCGCCGACGTGTCGATGCCGCGCCGCTTCATCAGGATCACGCCGTTTTCTTCGGGCTTTTCGTCATACGGATCCTCGTCGACCGCGCGCGAGATCACCGCGATGTGCGCATGGCGCTGCGCGATCAGCTGGCCCGCGATCGCTTCGGCCATCACGCTGCGCCCGGTGTTGCCCGTGTCGACGAACGCGACTTTCTTCGGTTCGTCGGCGAACGCCGACGTCGCGCACTGGATGCCGACGCAGCAGAGCAGCGCCAGCGCATTGAGGGTGTGCCTTCTTTTCATGATGTCTCCGCCAGGTGGGGGCCCCGGCGGCGCGCCGGGGCTTGCGGGAGATCATGACGGCCGCGCGTGGCGGAAAAATATAAACGGCCGGTTTTCGCAAGACGGTGTCGCTTCGCGGCAAGCGGGCCGCGCGATCGTTTCGCGTTGCCGCTGCATCGTCATGCCGTCGCGGCGACCCGTGCCGACGCGAACCGCGCGAGCGTGCGCAACGCATCGCGCGCCGAGCGCAGGTAAAACGCCTGCAGATGAAACACGTGCCAGCGCGCCGCATGAATTTCCAGCCGGCACGGCACGCCGCACGCGCTCGCATGATCGGCCAGCCGCTGTGCATCCGACAGCAGCACCTCCTGGTCGCCGGCCTGGATCAGCATCGGCGGCAGGCCGCGCAGGTCGGTGTCGAGCGGGCCGCGCGCGGCGGCCGAGCCGGCGCCGTGATACCAGCGCAGCCCCTGTTCGAGCCAGCCGCGCCGGATCATCGGATCGTCGTGGCGGCGCGAGGCGAGTGTCGCGCCGCCGAGCGCCGGGTCGGTCACGGGCGAGATCAGCAGCAGCGCCGCGGCGGCCGGTTCGCCGCGCTCGCGCAGCGCGATCGCGAGCGCGAGTGCCAGTGCACCGCCGGCCGAGTCGCCGGCAATCACGATCCGGTGCGGCGCATGGCCCTGCGCGCGCATCGCGTCGTACACGGCCAGCGCATCGTCGAGCGCGGCCGGGCTCGGGTGCTCGGGCGCGAGCCGGTAATCGGGCACCCACACCGGCAGGCCGGCATCGTTCGCGAGCCGCGTCGTCACGCCGCGATGCGTATGCGGCCCGCCGAGGCAGAACGCCCCGCCATGCAGATACAGGATCGCACCGCCCGTATCGCCGCGCTTCGGTGCGACGACTTCGACCGGCACGCGGTGCGCTAACGTGCGGTAGCGCAGCGTGCCGCCTCCGCCGGGCATCAGCGGCGCCAGCAGCGCGACGACGCGGCGCTGCACGCGCGCACCGAACGGCGGCCCGATCAGCGGCCGGAACGCGACGCGCAGGAAGCCGCGCAGCGAAGCGGCGGCGAGCGCCTCCAGCCTGCCTGCCGGCGCCGCGACCACCGTGCCGTGCGTCGGCGCGGCCGATTCGGGCAACGGACGCGTGAAGCGGTACGCGGCCATGCCGGTGAAGCGCGTGATCCAGCGGTAGGTCAGCGTGAAGCCCGGCCAGTTCGTGCTGTTGAGCCCTGATGCATCGACGTACCAGCTCTTGCAGCCGCTCCACACCGAACCGGCGAGCCGCTGCTGCACGTGCGCGTTGAAGCGCCTGTAGCGGCGCGCGTCGACGTCGATCTCGCGCGCACCGTCGCGCCGCATCGCCTGCACGCAGCGCATCACGTGCGCGATCTGGCTTTCGAGCATGTAGACGATCGAGTTGTGACCGAGGTTCGTGTTCGGGCCGTACAGCATGAAGAAATTCGGAAAGCCGGGGACGGTGAGCCCGAGATACGCCTGCGCGCCGCGTCGCCACGCGTCGTTCAGGTCGAGCCCGTCGCGGCCCGTGATGCGCATCGGCGACAGGAACTCGGTGGCCGCGAAGCCCGTGCCGTAGATGATCGCGTCGACCGGATGATGCACGCCGTCGACGGTCTCGATCCCGTCCTCGGTCACGCGCCGGATCCGCTGCGTGACGAGCGCGACGTTGTCGCGGCTCATCGTCGCGAGGTACTCGCTCGACAGCAGGAGGCGCTTGCAGCCGATCGGGTAGTCGGGCGTGAGCCGTGCGCGCAACGCGGGGTCCGGCACGTCGCGCGCGAGCAGCTTGCGGAACGGCCGGCCGACCGCCGCTTTCATCAGCCCGTGCAGGCGCGTGAAGGCGATCGCGCGCGATTCGTAGCGCAGGTAGATCGATGCGCGGTGCAGCTTCATCGCCCACGGCATCCGGCGAAACAGCGCCTTTTCCCACGGTCGATACGCGCGATCGGGGCGCGGGATCACGTAGGCCGGCGAACGCTGGAACACGGACAGGTGCTGCACGCTGCCGGCGATCGCCGGGACGAACTGGATCGCCGATGCGCCGGTGCCGACCACGGCCACGCGCTGGCCGGCGAGCGCATGGTCGTGATCCCAGTGCGCGGAGTGGAATGCCCGGCCGCGGAACGTGTCGATGCCGGGCAGGTCGGGCATTGCCGGACGGCTCAACTGGCCGGTGCCGCTGACGAGCAGCGCCGCGCTGAGCGTCGTGCCGTCGGCGAGCGTGACGTGCCACAGCGCGCGGGCCTCGTCGTAGCGCGCGTGCTCGACTTCGGCGCCGAAGCGCAGGTGGCGCGCGAGCCCGTACTTGCGTGCGCAATGCTGCAGGTACGCATGGATTTCCGGCTGCGGCGCGAACACGCGCGACCAGGCCGGATTCGGTTCGAACGAAAACGAGTACAGGTGCGAGGGCACGTCGCACGCGGCGCCCGGGTAGCTGTTGTCGCGCCAGACGCCGCCGACGTCGTGCGAGCGTTCGACGATCACGAAATCGTGGATGCCGGCGCGTTGCAGCGCGACGGCCATGCCGATGCCGGCGAAGCCGGCGCCGATGATGATCGCCGCCAGCGGTACGGCGGCGTCGGCGGAACGGGAACGGTCAGGCGACAGCATGGCGATTTTCCTCGGGTTGGACGGCATCATGCGTGGCGCACGCGGCAAGAGCGGCGTCGCGATCCTTCGCTGTACCGACGGTTTCGGCATGCGACCTTGCGGGTACGCGGCGCACGCCGCGCATCAGGTCGACGGCCTTCTCGGCGATCATGATTGTCGGCGCGTTGGTGTTGCCGCCGATCAGCGTCGGCATCACCGACGCATCGACGATGCGCAGCCCCTGCAGGCCGCGCACGCGCAGTTGCGGATCGACGACGGCCAGTTCATCGTGACCCATCCGGCACGTGCCGACCGGGTGATACACGGTGTCGGTGCGCCGCCGCAGCACGTCGCGGATCTCGTCGTCGGTCGTCACGTTCGCCGTGAACAGGTCGCGCGTGATCCAGCTCGCGAGCGCCGGTGCTTCCATCAACCGGCGCGTGATGCGGAAGCCCGCGACCATGTCGTCGACGTCGCGCGGATCGTCGAAGAACGCGGGATCGATGCGCGGCGCCGCGAGCGGATCGGCGCTGTCCAGCGTGATCGAGCCGCGGCTGCGCGGCCGCAGCAGGCACACGTGGCACGACAGCCCGTGGCCGGCATGCAGCTTGCGCGCGTGATCGTCGACGAGCGCGACGACGAAATGCAGCTGGAGGTCCGGCGCGGCGAGATCGGCACGCGTTTTCAGGAAACCGCCGCCTTCCGCGAAATTCGACGTCAGCATCCCGCGCCGTTCGCGGCGAAAGCGCGCGAACTCGCGCAGCATCCGCAGGCCGCCGCGCGCGGACACGCCCATCGTGTCGACGCTGCGCGTGCGGTAGCCGAAGATGAAATCCGGATGATCCTGCAGGTTGCGGCCGACGCCGGGCAGGTCCGCTTGCACCGCGATGCCGTGCTGCTGCAGTTCGCGACCCGGGCCGACACCCGACAGCATCAGCAACTGCGGCGTCTGCAGCGCGCCGGCCGCGAGCACGACTTCACGCCGCGCGCGCAGCGTGCGGACCTCGCCGTGCTGCCGCACCTCGACGCCGATTGCGCGCGTGCCGTCGAACAGGATGCGCAGCACCTGCGCGTGCGTCTCGACGGTCAGGTTGTCGCGGCGGCCGAGATGCGGCAGCAGGTATGCGCGCGCCGCGCTCCAGCGTTCGCCGTGCTTCTGCGTGACCTGGTAGATCCCGATGCCTTCCTGCTGCGCGCCGTTGAAATCGTCGGTGAGCGGCAGGCCGGCCTGTTGCGCGGCTTCCAGGTAGCGTGCATGAAACGGGTTGCCGGTGCGCAGGTCGCTGACCCACAGCGGGCCGTCGCGGCCATGCCATGCATCGTCGAAGCGCTCGTTGTGCTCGCTCAGGCGGAAGTACGGCAGCACGTCGTCGTACGCCCAGCCTTCGTTGCCGAGCGTGGCCCAGCCGTCGTAGTCGACGCGATGGCCGCGGATGTAGACCATTGCGTTGATCGCCGACGAGCCGCCGAGCGTTCTGCCGCGCGGCTGGTAGCCGATCCGCCCGCCGAGCCCCGGCTGCGGCACCGTGTCGAACGCCCAGTTGTTCAGGCGGGTCGGCATCATCGCGACCGCGCCGGTCGGCACGTTGACGACCGCGCCGTCGCCGCGGCCGCCGGCCTCGAGCACGCACACGGTCACGGCCGGGTCCTCGGTCAGCCGCCCCGCGACGACGCAGCCGCCCGATCCGCCGCCGACGACGATGTAGTCGAAAGTCTTGCTCATGGAATCGTCTCGTTTCTTCGGTGGTCGGCGGGTCAGGCGGTGCGCGCCGGCATGCGGGCGCAAGCGGTGCGCCGGTGCGCGAGGCGGGCGGCGGGATCGGTCGGGCGACTCGGTTGCATGGTGTCTCCTCCTGGGGCGATGGGGTCGTTCGGGCGACGACTGGATGACGCCGATGGTGCGGGCCGCATGGGAAAACACCAATGCTGCTTGGGGACAATTGTTTTAGTATTTGGGCCAAATCGGCGCTTCGAGGGTTTCTCCGCATGAGCTTCTGGGACTTCACCCGGAGTCCGGCCAGCGCCCGGCTGCTGGTCGATTTCGGCGACGAACGGGGCGTGCCGCACACGGCGCTGCTGGCCGGCACGGGGCTCGCGGACGCGCAGCTCGACGATCCGAAAGTCGAGGTGACGGCCGCACAGGAGCTGCGGCTGACCGGCAACCTCCTGCGTGCGCTCGGCCGCGCGCAGGGCCTCGGCTTCGAGGTCGGCCTGCGCTATCACTTCTCCGCATACGGCGTGTGGGGCTACGGGCTGATCGCGAGCGCAACCGGGCGCGACGCGCTTGCGCTGGCGATGCGCTTCCTGCCGCTCACGTATGCGTACACCGTCATCACGTACCGCGAGGCGCCCGATACGGGCGTGCTCAACTTCGGCGCGCCGGAACTCGACGGCGACTTGAGCCGGTTCCTCGTCGAGCGCGACATGACGGCCGCGGCCGTGCTGCTGCAGGAAATCGCCAGCGGCGATTTCACGTTGTCGCGCTTCACGCTGCAGGCCGCGCGCTCGCCGTCGCTTGCCGCGCCGCGCATCGCCGGTGTGGAGCCGGCGTTCTCGGCGCGCGCGAACAGCCTCGCGTTCGACCGCGCGTTTCTCGACCGGCCGCTGCCGCATGCGAATCCGCTGACGGTGTCGATGTGCGAGCAGATGTGCGGCCAGCTCGTCGAAGCGCGGCGCGCGCGCGTGGGTACGTCGGAGATGGTGCGCCAGTACCTGGGCGCGACGCCCGGCAGCGCGCCGTTCTCGCTGGAGGACATGGCGCGGCTGATGAACACGAGCCCGCGCACGCTCAAGCGCCGGCTGCAGGAGGAGGGCACGACGTTTCGCGCGCTGCTCGCGCAGGCGCGCGGCGCGATGGCCGAGACGCTGCTCGGCGACGCGCGGCTGTCGCTCGCGGAAGTGGCCGAGCGGCTCGGCTTCAGCGACCTGTCGAGTTTTTCGCAGGCGTTCAAGCGCTGGTACGGCGTGCCGCCGGGCGCGTATCGCAGCGCGGCATTGCGAGCGGACGACCGTCGATGAATCGCGGTACGATCGCCGGCGTGCCTGTCGACATCACCCTCACGAGAGAACCCGCATGATCACGATTCGCCCGATGACCGAGGACGATTTCCCGCGCTTCTGGCCGACCTATCGCGCCATCGTCGCTGCTCAGGAAACCTACGCTTTCGATCCGACGCCGACACAGGAAGCGGCACGCGCATTGTGGCTCGCGGCACCGCTCTGCACGTGGATCGCCGAAGAAGACGGCGTCGTGCTCGGTTCGTACTACCTGAAGGCGAACGCGGCGGGGCCCGGCAAGCACGTGAGCAATTGCGGCTACATGGTGAGCGAGGCCGCGCGCGGCCGCGGCGTCGCGCGCCTGATGTGCGAGCACTCGCAGCAGGTTGCGCGCGAGCGCGGTTTCCTCGCGATGCAGTTCAATTCGGTGGTGGCGACGAATGAGGTCGCGGTCGCGCTGTGGCAGAAGCTCGGATTCGAGATCGTCGGCCGGCTGCCGCGCGCCTACCGTCACGCGCGGCTCGGCTTCGTCGACTGCCTCGTGATGTTCAAGTGGCTCGGCGACACGCCTGCCGCCGAAGCCTGAGCACGCGGCCAGCCACGTCGTCAGACGGCGAACGCGCCGTCGAACACGATCCGCTCGTCGAGTGCGAGCGTGCCGCGCGCGAAGATCAGGTCGAGGTGGTGGCTGCCGTTTTCACCGCCGCCGAGCCCGAGGTGCAGGCCCGGATGGCGTTCCTCGAACCCCGCGTTGCGGCCATAGAGCCCGCGGATGCCGAGGTTCGTGCCGATGCCGAATTCCTCGATGCGCCGGTGATTCGCGTGCCGGTCGAGATAGGTCGAGAAATCGCGCCGAAAGCCGGCATCGTCGGTGTCGAAATCGACGATCGTGCTGTTCTCGACCTGCAGCGTCGCGAGTTGCTCGGCCACCTTGTACTTGATCGCGAACGGCACGGTGCCGAGAAACGTGCCGCTGAACACGACCGAGCCGCTCAGGTCGGTCACGTGCGTCGCGATCTCGCCGGGCACGACGTCGAGATTGCCCATGCCGTCCACGCTCGTCCATTTCTGGTCCGGTGCGAGCGAGCCCGTCAGCGTGTTGCCGGCTTCGTCGATGAAGCGGATCTGCGATGCGTGCGTGGCCGCGTCGATCAACCGGCCGTTGCGTGCGGCGATGTCGTCGAGCGATTCGGCGAACGCCTCGTCGAGGTGCGGGCCGTAATCCTTGAACAAGACCGACTTGCTCCAGTGCTCGACGATCGCCGGGCGAATCGCGGCGAGGAACGGCGGACCGCTCGGCGACGGTGTCGGCAGGCACGACGAGTCGTACAGCAGTACGAACAGGTCGGCGTCGTTCAGCGCGGCGGCGATGTCGGCGGGTGCGGTGCTTTCGAGGCAGAGGGTCGTGGCGTCGAGCGATTCGGGCAGGGCGGAAAACGCGCGCAACGCGATGTCGCGGTTGCGGGTGTCGTAGCCGACCAGCAGTTTTCCCGATTCGCCGCGGGCCAGCTTGTCGCGCAACGCGGGGTGAAACCCGAGCGCGCGGTGCAGGTTCAGCATGCGTGTCTCCGGAAGCGGCGGAAGGGCCGCGGCCCTTCCGCGAGAACGGGTGGCCCGCTCAGACCGGCCAGAGCGCGGTGCCGAACGGCACCACGGCGTCCTCGACCATCATGTCGACGGCCTCGGGGTGCGTGTCTTCCTGCATCCAGTCAAGCAATTCGATCTGCTGGGTGTCCTGCATGTCAATTCTCCTGTGGTGAACATGAGTGATTCAACATGGAAGCGCGGTAAAAAACATTCCCGCTCCTCGTTCAGCATTTTGTGAATGCCGGACAAGTGGCGTCGATATTAGTCTGACGAATTTGCGAATGCAATGCGTTGCAAGGATTTTAGCCAGGGCGTGCTAAACACGCGGAATTTCCCGTCCGTCGCGTTTTCGACGCGAATAAGCTGAATCATGAGCGGCGCCGAATTTTTATCGAATATTGGGGCCGTGATCGATTGCTTGATTAACGCGATTTTTCGAATCGGGAATCCAATTGCATCGATCGTTTCTTTTTCCGTCATTCACGAACGATGCATGCGCCGCGGGACCGTTGCCGGCTTCAGCCCAACAGGGCCTTGCCGAGCGGCTTGACCGGCTCGGACCGGAGTACGAGGGAAGTCGTGACCGCGCCGAAGCGGGCGATTGCGTCGATGAGGGTCTCGAGCTGGCCGGGCGTCGGCACGAGCACCTTCAGCAAGAAGCAATCCTCGCCGGTCATGCGATGAATCTCGATGACGTGCGGCATCTCGGCGAACGCACTCAACGCCGGTTTGATGTGTTCGTGCGTCGTTTTCAGCCGGATGATGGCCATCATCCCCAACCCGAGCGCGACGGGATCGATCCGCGCGGTGTAGCCGGCGATGATGCCGCGCTCCTCCAGGCGCTTGACGCGCTCCGACGTCGCCGGCTGCGACAGGCCGATGCGCCGGCCGACTTCGGACAACGGCGTGCGCGCATTCTCCTGCAACGCTTCGATGATCGAAATATCCTGGCGATCCAGTTCTCCATCGGGCATCTCGGTGTTCCTGTTCCGTTGATTCATCGGAATTCTGTCTCAATATCCGATGACTTGCCATTCCGTGTGGAAGCCCGGCGGGTCAGACTGGGAGCCCTCATGTTCAGGGAGACGGGAATGGATCGAAGCATCGTCATCGTGCCGGGGATCGGCAATTCGGGAGCGGATCACTGGCAGACCCACTGGGAGGCGGCGTTTCCACATGCCACGCGAATCGCGCCGGCGTCGTGGGACACCCCCGACTTGACGGACTGGATCGGGGCGCTGGATGCGGCCGTCGCGGAGGCCGGGACGCCGCCGATCGTGGTGTGTCATTCCCTCGGGTGCCTGTTGTTCGCGCATTGGCGTGGCGCCGCAACGCGCGCTGTGCATGGGGCGTTTCTCGTGGCCGTGCCGGATCCGGACGGTCCGCGTTTTCCGGTCGAGGCACGGGCGTTCGCACGTGTGCCGGATGAGGATTTCGGCAACCGGCCGGTGGTGGCGATCGCCAGTTCGGACGATCCGTATGACCCGTCCGGGCGAGCCATCGCATGGGCGGCGGCACGCGGCGCGACGCCGCTGGTGCTCGGCGCGCGTGGCCATTTGAACGCGGCTTCCGGGGTGGCGCAGTGGCATGAGGGGCGCGCGCTTTTCACCGCGTTTGCCGCCGGACTGGGCGCGTAGCGCACGCGTGCCGGGCGCGCGGCCGGTCAAGTATCATGGGCCGATCGGCGCACCGGTTCCGGCCATCGGGATCGACGCCCACCACAACACGGTTTCCGTATCGGCCACGCCACGCGCGTCGTCGGTGCGGGCCCGAGGTCCGCACCGGCCTCGAACCACGATGGAGACACCGCGATGCGCGCAGCGCCGCAACCGGAGCATGCCGGCCCCTCGCGGCCGGACGCCGGCGCAACCGATCCCGACCGCATGGCCGCGTGGCGGCTCGCGATCGGCCTGTCGCTCGGCAGCGCGATCGCGCTCGGCCTCGCGCGCTTTTCGTATGCGTTGCTGTTGCCGCCGATGAAGGCCGATCTCGGCTGGACGTTCGCGCAGGCCGGCGCGTTGAACACCGCGAACGCGGCCGGCTACCTGATCGGTGCGCTCGCGTTTCCGTTGCTGTCGCGGCGCTGGCGCGCAGGCACGCTGCTGGCGGCCGGCTGCGTACTGACCGTGGTGCTGATGGCGACGTGCGGGCTCACGTCGGGCATGCACGCGCTGCTCGTGCAGCGGCTGGCAACGGGTGTCGGCAGCGCGTTGATCTTCATCAGCGGCGGCGTGCTGGCCGCGCGGCTCGCGTCGGCTTCGCCGCGCGATGCGGGGCTGCTGCTCGGCCTCTATTACGGCGGCACGGGGTGGGGCATCGTCGCGTCGTCGCTGCTCGTGCCGGCCACGCTCACGCAGGGCGTGCACGGCTGGCAGCCGGCATGGTTCGCGCTCGCGGCCGCATGCGTGCTGTTCTCGGCGGTGGCCGTGTCGGCCGCGCGCCGCATCGAGCATGGGCATGCGGCGCCGGCCAGGCCGCAAGGCGCGGTGCCGGCGCCAACCGCGAGCGCGGCCCGCTTCGCACTCGCGCTGGCCGGCTACGGCCTGTTCGGTGTCGGCTATATCGGCTACATGACGTTCATCGTCGCGCTGCTGCGCGGCGCGGGCATGAACGGCACGGTCGTCTCGGCGTTCTACGTGATGCTGGGTGTCGCGACCGTCGTGTCGGCGCGGCTGTGGTCGGCGCTGCTCGACCGGATGCGCGGCGGCCAGGCGCTCGCCGTGCTCAACGCACTGCTCGGCATCGCGACGCTGATGCCCGCGATGTTCGTGCATCCGGCCGCCGCGTTTGCGTCGGGTGTGCTGTTCGGCGCGACGTTCCTGTCGGCCGTCGCGTCGACGACGGCCTTCGTGCGGCACAACCTGCCGCCCGACGGCTGGGCGAAGGGGATCAGCGCGTTCACGACGGTGTTTGCATTCGGCCAGATCGCGGGGCCGGTCGCGATCGGCTGGGTGTCGGACAGCGCGGGGCTCGCGCGCGGGCTCGTGTATTCGGCGCTGACGCTGTTCGCGGGGGCGGTGCTCGCGGCCGGGCAGCGCGCATTGCGGCCGCCCGCGTAGTCACACGAACGTCACCGCACGCAGGCGGTGCGCGACACGCGATGAAACGCGCGGCTGAAGTAGATGAGACTGTCGCCGTCGTCGCGCACGCGGATCGACGTCGCCTCGATGAACATCACCGAATGCGAGCCGACCTCCTTCATCTCGGCGATCGTGCCCTGCAGGCTCGCAAGCGCGTCGCGCAGCACGGGTACGTCCTGCTCGCCCCGATCCCACACCGGCAGGTCGAAACGCCGCTCCATCGGCAGGTCGGTGAGCCCTGCGAAGTGTCGTGCGAGCTGCTCGTGCTCGGCCGGCAGCACGTTGATGCAGACATGGCGGTTGCGCTCGAAGGTCGCGTGCATCGCGCTCGACCGGTTCAGGCACACGAGCAGCGTCGGCGGCGCATCGGTGACGGAGCACACGGCGCTCGCGGTGATCCCGCAGCGGCCGTGCGGCCCGGCCGTGGTGATCACGTTGACGGCTGCGCCGAGGTGGGCCATCGCCTGGCGGAAGGCCTTCTGCGCATCGGTCGGTTCGACGCGGGCCGGTCGCTGGATATCGGTCGTGGAAGACATGGGCGCTCCTGGTTGGACTAAAGCGGCGATTGCACAACGCTGCTTGGGCAGCGCCGGATCGCCGACGATGACCCAAGCGTACGTCGCGAAAATGCGGCCGACCATTCGCACGATTGACGATGAAGATGGCGTTCTCGCCAACGCGTCTAAAGGTTCTACCTAGATGCGCGCCGCATGGCCCGGAAAAAAACCGCGATTGTGCATTCATGCAGCACGTGAAGGGGTTTCCAGCGGGTTTTCGGCTCGTTATGATGTGCCGCACACCCCCAGCGAACGACGCGCGCGGCATGCCGGCCACCGGCCTCTCGCGCAGCGCGTGCGATACCCATACCGATATTCAGCGAGACACCCGCGATGACGACGTCACCCGCACCGATCGTATACATCGTCGACGACGACAGCGGCATGCGGACGTCGCTCGCATGGTTGCTCGAATCGGTCGGCATCGCGTCCGAAGGGTTCGCGAACGCGGCCGATTTTCTCGCGCGCTTCGACGTGAACCTGCCCGCGTGCCTGGTGCTCGACGTGCGGATGCCGGAGAAGAGCGGCTTCGACGTGCAGGCCGAACTGAATGCGCGCGGCGCGACGCTGCCAGTGATCTTCGTCAGCGGGCACGGCGACATTCCGATGTCGGTGCGCGCACTGCAGAACGGCGCGATCGATTTCGTCGAGAAGCCGTACAACTCGCAGCAGATGCTCGAACGCGTGCAGCGCGCGCTGCGGCTCGCGCAGCAGCGGCATGCGGTGAGCCAGCGTCACCGCGAGCTGCGCCAGCGGCTCGATGCGCTGACCGCGCGCGAGAAGGAAGTGCTGCGCGGCGTCGTGGACGGCAAGGGCAGCAAGCAGATCGCGGCGGACCTGTCGATCAGCGTGAAGACCGTCGACGTGCATCGCGCGAGCATCAAGGAGAAGCTCGGCGCGACGTCGATCGCCGCGCTCGTGCGCGACGTGATGGTCGTGTGGGGCGACGACGGCGAGTCGTCGCGATGAGGCGCCGGCGGGCTCAGCGCATGTACAGCCCGCCGTTGATGTCCCAGCATGCGCCGTTCGCGAAATGCGCATCGCCCGATGCGAGCAATACGGCGGCATCCGCCACGAAGCCGGCCGATCCGAGCTTGCCGCCCGGCAGGCTCGCCAGCACCTGGCGCAGCTTTTCCGGCGCGACGCTTTCATACACGATCGGCAGGTCGAGCGGGCCCGGCGAGATCGCGTTGACGGTCACGCCCTGCGCGGCGAGATCGCGTGCGAACACCTTGGTCAGCGTCAGCGTGCCGCCTTTCGCGGCCGCGTAGTGCGCGCCCGTCGCCGAGCCGCCGTTCTGCCCCGCGAGCGACGCGATGTTGACGATGCGGCCCGCGCCGCGTTCCGCGAAATACCGGCCGAACACCTGGCAGCCGAACAGCACGCTGCGCAGGTTCACGTCGATCACCTGGTCGAACTGCTCGGCCGTGATCTCCATTATCGGCACCACCTTCGACGCGCCCGCATTGTTGACGAGCACGTCGATCGTGCCCCAGCGCGCGACGAGTGCATCGCGCGCGGCTTCGAAATCGCGTTTCGACGTGACGTCGAGCGGCAGCGCGATCGCGCGTTCACCGCTCGGGTCGAGGTCGCGTGCATGCGCGTGAATGGCGTCGGCGGCGATATCGGCCAGTGCGACGCGGTAGCCGGCTGCATGAAAGCGCTCGGCGATGACGGCGCCGAGCCCGCGCGCGGCGCCGGTGACGAGGACGACTCGATCTGACATGGTGTGTGGTTCCCAGGTTCGCGGGCGCACGCCGGTTGAAGCGGCGCCCGCATCGTGATTCATGCGGCGAGTGCCGCTTCGAAATGTGCAGCGATCGCGCAGACCTGTTCGTCCGCGCCCTTGCGCCCGACGATCTGCAGCCCGGCCTTCAGCGGCGAGCCGGCGAGCGGCAGCGGCAGGCTGAGCGCCGGATGGCCGCTCAGGTTGAACGGCCGGATCAGCGACGACATCGCGATGACCGACATGCCGTCGCGTGCCTGCTGCAGCGTGATCGGCAATGCGGGCAGCGTCGGCAGCACGAGCACGTCCGCGTGGTCGAGCGCCGCATCGACCTGCGCGGTGAAGCGTGTGCGGACGGCCTCGGCGTCCTCGATTGCCGCAGGTGTCGTCGTCGCGGCCGTGCGCAGGCGCGCGTCGAGATCGGCGCCGAGCTGGCCGGTTTCGACCAGATGACCGAACGCGCGGGACGTTTCCGCATTGATGACGGTGAGCCCCGCGGCAAACGAGGCCGGCATGGCGTCGAGCACGACCTCGTGCGAGCGCAGGCCCGATGCACGAACGGCCGCGTGGAGTGCGGCGGCGATCGCCGGATCGGCTTCGACGGTGATTTGTGCGACCGTGCAGCCAGCCACGGAGGCCGCCGTTTGCGCGCGATCGAAGCCCGGCGCGATCGCGGCCATCACCGCGACGAGCGTGCGGATATCGCGGGCGAACGGCCCGACGCAATCGAGCGTCGTGTCGGCGGGCGCGACGCCGCGCCGCGATACGCGGCCGAACGTCGGCTTCAGCCCCGCCACGCCGCAGCACGCGGCCGGCCCGCGAATCGAGCCGCCGGTGTCGGTGCCGAGCGCTGCGTCGACGGCGCCGAGTCCGACGAGCGATGCGGAGCCGCTCGACGAGCCGCCGGGAATGCGCGTGGGATCTTGCGGATTGACGGGTGTGCCCGTGTAGTCGTTGATGCCGGTCATCCCGAACGCGAGTTCGTGCATGTTCGCCTTGCCGGCGATCTGCCAGCCGGCGTCGAGCAGCAAGCGGACCACGTCCGCATGCCGGGCGGCCGGCGGTGCGCCGGCGAGCGCGCGGCTCGCCGCGCGGGTCGGGTGGCCTGCGATGTCGATCGTGTCCTTGATCGCGATCGTGGGGCCGGGGCCGCCGAGCGTGAAGGTGTCGATGAAGCCTGTCATGGTCGGTATCGTGCGAAAGCAGGGGGAAGCATCAGGACCGTGGCGCGGCGGCGAGCGGCCAGGGGCCGTCGAGCACGCGCTCGGTGCGGAAATGGCGGATCAGCCACGCGGAGCCATTGGCGGCCGGCGCGAAATCGACGGTCAGCCGCGCGGCGATCAGTTCGGCCGTGCCGCTCGCATAGCGCGATGCCTGCAGCATGATCCAGCGGCCGCGCGCGCTCGCGTTGCCGGCGCCGATCTCGATCGATTCCGACGTCAGGAAGTGCAGGTTCGCCGAGAAATGCGGATCGGGCGGCAGGTAGCGGCCGAGCATCGCGACGATCGCGGCCGTACCTTCGAGGCGGCCGAACTTCTGCGCGTACTGCGGGCCGATGCCTTCCCACACCGCGTCGGCGGCGAACAGCTCGGCGAGCGACGGGCCGTCACCGGCATCCTCGGGCACGTCGCACAGCGCCATGTAGCGCGTGATCGTCGCGCGCACCGCGCGCTCGGCGTCGAGCGCCGCCATGCGCTGGACGAGCGCGTCGATCAGCTCCGGTGACAGGTCGGCCATCGCGCGCCTCACGCGGCGGGCTTCGCGGCCGGCGGCACGGCCAGCGCGCGGCCGACGCGCGCCTCGATCTTGCCGTAGCGCCACAGGTTGTATTCGCCGACGGGCGTCGTGCGGTACAGGTTGCACACGGCGACCGTCGTGTCGAAATCGGCGACGTCGGCCATGATGTAGAAGGTCCACGGCGCGCCGTCGGCCTGGCCGACCACGAGGCGGTCGTCGTCCATCACGCCGAGCACGCGCACGCCGGGCATCGCCTCGACGGCCGCGAGCATCGCGCCGTACGCCTGCCACACTTCGCCGATCTTCTCGCGCGGCAGGTCGAAGAAGTTCTGCGACACGCCGCAGCAGAACAGGACGCGCAGCGGCAGCGGATTCGAATCGGACATATCAGGTTCTCCAGAGGAATCGGTGGAGCGCATGAAGCGGCCGGCAGCGACGTTTCGGCATCGGCTTCATGCGCATTCGAAAAATGGCTTGGGTCGACGCAGGTTACAGATAGCCGGGAAACGGCGTCACGCCGGTGAACACCGCGCCGGCGCCGTCGAAGTTGCCTTCGCCGAGAAACGCGTGCTGCGTGACGACCATCGCGTCGCGCAGCAGCCGCTGCAACGGATGCGTGCGATAGATCGCCGCCGTGCCGCCGAGACGGTATGCGCGTTCGACGACGCTCGCGCCTTCGCGTGCGATCTGCGTCGCCGCGAGCCGCAGCAGGCTGACCTGGTCGGGCGTCACCGGGTTGCCGGCGAGGATCGATTGCCACACGCCGTCGGTCGCGTCATAGAAGAACGCGCGTGCCGAGCGCAGTTGCGCTTCGGCCTTCGCAAGCTCGATGCGGTAGTACGCGCGATCGGCGAGACGCGGCGCGCCGGTCGTCGTCTGCCGGCCGCCGGACATCCGGTTCACGACGTCGAGCGCCGCACGCGCGAGCCCGAGGTTGACGACGGCCAGCACTTGCGCCGCGTACGCGACGGTCGGGTAGCGGTACAGCGGTTCGTCGACGGTCGGCTCGCCGCCGCGCACGAAGGTCCACGCCTCGGGCACGAAGCGGTCGTTCACGCGCAGGTCGTGGCTGCCGGTGCCCTGCATGCCGACCACGCTCCAGTTCTCGACGATCTCGACATCGGCCGCGCGGAACACGGCCGTGCGCGGCTTGTTCGGCGCGGCGTCCTGCGCGCCCGGCACGGCGATGCCGACGCCGAGCCAGTCGGCGCCCTTGCAGCCGCTCGCGAATTTCCACGTGCCGTTCACGCGCCAGCCGCCCGGCGCGGCCTGCGCGGGCTGCACGGGGAACAGGCCGCCCGCGAACACCTGGTCGGGGCCGCTCGCGTACAACTCGGCCTGGGTCTCGAGCGGCAGCGCGGCGAGATAGACGTTCGCGGAGCCGAAGCTCGCGACCCACGCGGCCGAACCGTCGGCGGTCGCGACCCGTTCGATCATGTCGAGGAACGCGGTCGGCGCGAGCGCATCGCCGCCGAAGCGGCGCGGCGTGCCCGCACGATAGATGCCGGCCTGCTTGAACAGCGCGATTACGTCGCGCGGCACGTGCGACAGGCGATCGAATTCTTCGCGGCGCGCGGCGACGGTCTCGATCACCGCGTCGAGCGGCGACGACGGCGCGGCAACGATGCCTGCCACGGGCGGCGAGGACGGCGCGGGTTCGACGGCGAGGGCGGCTTGCGGCATGGTTGTCTCCTGGGGATAGGGGGCGATGTCGGTTTCGATTACGGGGCACACGATGGAGCCAGTCTAGAAACGCCGAAAACACGCAGCAATTGGTGCGTTGGGCCGCGCGACTGGTGAGGTTCCGTGCCGGCCTAAAGAAATCTTCAGATGCGATCGGCGCGCGCCGGTGCTATGTTGGGTGTCCGGCCGCGCGATGCCGCGCGCCTTCATCCGAATCCGATCATGAGTTTTCCCGACGAAGACGATTTCCACCGGCTGCTCGACGCGCTGACGACCTGCGTGCTGCTGCACGACGCGCAGACAAAGGCGATCGTATGGGCGAATCGCGCCGCGTGCATCGCGCTCGGCTTTTCCGTCGAGGAATTGCTGCCGCTGAAGGCGCCGGACATGACACGTCCCGAACCGAAGTACCAGCGCGAGATCGCGGTGAGTGCATGGGATCGCGCGCTCGTCGACGGGCCGCAGGTGTACGAATGGTGCTATCGATCGCGTACGGGCGTCGACATGCTGTCCGAGGCCACGGCGACCTACGTGCCGCTGCGCGGGCACGACGTCGTGATGGTGCAGTTCCGCGACATCAGCGCGGAAGAGGCGGTCCGCCAGCAACTGCGCCGCTACGAGGCGCGGCTGCGCGAATTCATGCAGGATCTCGACGAAGGCATCGCGGTCGTGACGCCGCACGGCGGCGTGCAGTTCATCAGCGAGTCGGGCCGCCGCGTGCTCGGGCTCGCGCCCGACGAATCGCTCGGCGAAGTGCTCGACTACTGCTCCGAGGCCGATCGCGACCGCCTCGTCGCACAACTGCGCGATGCGCCGTCGGCGTACCCGTCCGCGCCGCAGCGCTACCGGATCGTGCGGCGCGACGGCTCGCCGTGCTGGCTGCGCATCCTGTGCCGGCAGGTCGAGATCGAAGGCGATCTCGACGGGCTGCTCGTGCAGTTCCGCGACGTGAGCGACGAAGTCGCGATCGAGGACGCGCGGCGCGCCGAAGCGCGGATGCTCGAATACGCGGGGCGCTACAACGCGATGGGCGAGATGGCGAGCGTGATCGCGCACGAGTTGAGCCAGCCGCTCGCGGCCGTGCGCAACTTCATCGAAGGCGCGGTGCGGCGGCTGAACGGCAATGGCGCCGTCGACGACGCGATCTGGGGGCTGCGCAGCGCCGACCGGCAGGCCGAGCATGCGGCGCTGATCATCAAGAGCGTGCGCGAATTCATCGTGAAGCGCGAGCCGGTCGTCGCGGTTGCCGACCTGCGCGACATCCTTTCCGACGCGGCTTACTTCATCGAGCTGCGTGCGAAGGAAGCCGGCGTGACGGTCTCGATCGTACAGGCCGACGTGCCGCTGCCGATCCGCTGCGAGCGCGTGCTGATCGGGCAGGTGATCCTGAATCTGGCATTCAACGCGATCGAGGCATTCGCCAGTTGCGAGCGCGTGCCTCGCATGCTGACGCTCGGTACGGCAAACGTGGCCGGGCACGCGGAGCTGCGCGCGATCGACAACGGCCCGGGCATTGCGGAAGATGCGCACGACCGGCTGTTCGACGGCTTCTCGTCGTCGAAGGCCGGCGGCAACGGGATCGGGTTGTCGCTGTGCAAGAGCATCGTCACGCGTCACGGCGGGCGGATCGCGGCGAGCCCGGCCGACGGCGGCGGGCTCGACTGCCGCGTGACGTTGCCGCTCGCCGGCACGCACGCGTAGCCGCTGTGTCGCGTCACGGCCGGGCAGCGACGTGCGGCGCACGATCAGCGCCCCAGCGCCCGCGCGGTCCGGCCGCCGATGCCGAAATCGGTGTTCGGAATGTCCTTGATGATCACGCGGGTGGCCTGCAGCGGCGCATCGAGCACGTTCGCGCCCACATCGGACAGCGCAGCGATCAGCGCGCGTTTCTGTTCGTCGGTGCGGCCGGCGATCAGGATCGCGACGATCACCGGCAGCGACGGCGGCGCGCCATCGGCGGCACTGCGGCCGCCGAGGCCGACATGCGTCGCGGGCAGTTCGGTGAGCAGCACGCGCACGGAGTCGACCGGTGCGCCGATCGCGTCGACGGTCGCACCGGTCAGCCGCGCGATCAGCTCGGCCTTGCGTGCGTCGTCATGGCCGGCCGGCAGGAAAACTTCGAGTGTGGGCATGGTGGTCCGGAAAGGTGAAGGTTGCCGGCTCACCTTTGCACTTTTGCAGCGGTGAACCGGCGACGGCTTACAGCAGGAAGCCGATCGCGCTGAGCGCTTCGGTCGAGTCGATCAAGCGCACGACCTTCTCGGCGATCCGCAGCTCGCCTTCGACATCGACGTGCAGCTTGTGCGTGACGTCGGCCGCGAACAGCGTCGCGACGCCGCGCTTGTACGCGACGACGACCTGCGCCGATTTCAGCTCGACGGTGTCGGCGCTGCTGCTTTCCAGCGTGAAGCGCGACACGGTGCGCACCGTGCGCGCCGCGTCGGTCGCCGATGCCGAATAGCCGGACACCATCCGCTGCACGCGCTTCTCGCGCATGTCGCGATCGTCGAACACGTAGTTCAGCGTCGCCGCGAAATCGGTCGTGTCGGGATCGATCGGCACCACGTAGTGGCCGGCCGGATCCCACAGGTCGAGCCAGGCGCGGTAGTCGCGGCGGTCGAGCATCTCGGCTTCGCGCCACACGAATTCGACCGCGCGGGCGAAGGTCTGCTCGGAAAAGAGGGCGTTGCGGTCGTCCATTACTGTTGCTCCATCATCTTGCGCCATTGCTGGTAGGCCTCGCGCATGCCGGTCTCGTCGGTCGCATGGGCGGTCTTTTCGCCGTTCGCGGCGGTCGTCTCGCGGTTCAGCCCGCGGTTCACGAGGATCGGCACGTCGGGGCCCGCATGCGCGCCGCGCTGCACGCGCTCCCACGCTTCCGCGTCGTCGGGGCTGCCGAAGCCGAACGGGCCCTGGAAATGCTCGTGGATGCGCAGCCGCTCGCGGTTCGCCTCGTCGGGGCCGCCGTCCATCGCGAGCGCGACGTGGCGGATCTCGGTCTCGTTCGCGGCGATCGGCCGCAGCACGCGAAAGAACGCCATCGACAGCGCGAGGTTCGGGAACAGGTTCAGGTTGAAGCCGACGCCCATCAGCGAGCGCACGATGCGGCGCACTTCTTCCGGCGCATGGCGCTCGGCGAGCTTCGCGGCGAGCGGCGCGAAACGCTCGGGCAGCGGCGCGCCGTCGTCGTCGTCGAGGTCGATCAGCTCGGGCATCAGCACCGCGAGGCTGTGGCCGTTGCCGAGCCCGCGGCAGAACGCGTCCTCGCTCGTCATGAAGCTCGTGATCGCGGCGGCCGTCTCGTCGTCGATCGATTTCATCCACGACTTGTGCACGACCGGGAAGTGGTAGAGGTCGGTCGTATTCTCGAGCTGGATCTTCCAGTTGCCCTTGAACTTGAACTTGTGCTCGCCGTTGGCCTTGATCGGGTAGCCGGCGCCCTGTTTCATGAACAGGTCGATCCACGGCTTCGCACCGCCGAGGAAATCCTCGAGCGATTCGATGTCGTCGTTGAAGCTCGCGAAGATCAGCCCCTGGTACACGCCGACGCGCAGCTTCACGAGCGGCAGGTCGCCTTTCTCGCACACGCCTTCGTAGCCGTCGCCGTACGGCAGCGCGCGCAGCGTGCCGTCGAGCGCGTACGACCAGCTGTGATACGGGCACGTGAAGCCCTTCGCATTGCCCTTGTGCGATTCGCACACGGTCGCGCCGCGGTGGCGGCAGCGGTTCTGCAGCACGTTGATCTCGCCGGTCTTGTCGCGCACGACGATCACCGGCTGGCGGCCGATCGTCGTCGTGATGAAGTCGCCGGGGTTCGGCAGCTCGCTTTCGTGCGCGACCCAGATCCAGGTGCGGTAGAAGATGCGGTCGAGCTCGGCTTCGAACAGCGCGGGATCGTGATACATCGCCGGCGCGATGCGGTCGGGCTGCGCGAGACCGTGCAGCGCACTGGTGTCGATCGTCTGGTAGGAAATGTCGCTCATCGTTGTCGTGGGGAAAGAGTCGCGAAATCGGGCCGCGTCATGCGCGGTATCGAGTACCCAGTCTCGTCTTCCGCTACATATCCGTCAAATTGATCTAAAATTAGCCGGTCAATAAATACGGCAAATAATGGAGGCAACGATGACGTCGGTCGATCATCTCGATCTGAACCTGTTGCGCGTGTTCCAGGCGATCGTCGAGGAACGCAGCCTGACGAAGGCCGGCGAGCGGCTCGCGCTATCGCAGCCGGCCGTCAGCTATTCGCTCGGCCGGCTGCGCACGCTGTTCGACGATCCGCTGTTCGTGCGCACGCGCGCCGGCATGCAGCCGACGCCGGTCGCGCTCGAGCTCGCGGGGATCGTCGGCAAGGCGCTCGACATGGTGCGCGTGGCGTTGCGCTACGCGGAGCGTTTCGATCCGGCCACCAGCACGCGCACGTTCCGGGTGTCGCTGTCGGATGCGGGCGAGATGGCGTACCTGCCGGCGATCTGCCAGGCGCTGCGCGAGCGCGCGCCGCGCGTGACGCTGAGCGTGCAGCCGCTGCCGGTGGAGGAGATCGAGGAGGCGCTGCGCGCGAGCCGGCTGGATTTCGCGATCGGCAACCTGCCGGAACTGATGCCGCGCACGCGCCACCAGGTGCTGTTCGAGGAAACCTACGTGTGCATGACGGGCCGTCGGCGCGGGCTGCCGGCCGGTGCCACGCTGAGTCTCGAGCCGTTCG
Organism: Burkholderia sp. BCC1972; assembly: GCF_905339605.1. Taxonomy (NCBI): domain Bacteria; kingdom Pseudomonadati; phylum Pseudomonadota; class Betaproteobacteria; order Burkholderiales; family Burkholderiaceae; genus Burkholderia; species Burkholderia sp. BCC1972. The sequence continues at coordinate 208,243 of NZ_CAJPGH010000007.1, forward strand.
TGCGCGCCGCGCACGTGAACGTGAAATCGGTCGAGCACAGCCACCACGCGCTTGACGACGCATTGCGCGCGCAGGGCGTGGGCCGCAACATCGCGCTCGAAGTACCGCACTTCGTCGCGCTGCCGAGCGTGCTGTCGGTCACCGATCTCTACGCGACGCTGCCGAAGCGGCTCGCGCAGATCCTGAACCGCGACAACGCGTTCCGCCTCTATGACCTGCCCGTCACGCTGCCGCCCGCGCCCGTGACGATGCACTGGCACGAGCACTTCCACGAGGACGAAGGCAACGCGTGGATGCGTGCGCTGCTCGCCGAGCTCGTCGAGCGATTCGACGACGCGTGACGGCGGCGGCGCGCGTTAGCCGCCTCAGAGATCCAGCACCAGCACCGCCGAGCGCGCGCGCGACACGCAGCAGCAGATCACCGTGTTGCTCGCGCGTTCGGCCTTGCTGAGGCAGTGGTCGCGATGATCGGGCTCGCCGTCGACGACGGGCACCATGCAGGTGCCGCACACGCCCTCGCCGCATGACGTGTCGACTTCGATGCCGATCCGCGCGAGCGCGTCGACGATCGACGTGTCGGGTGTCACGCGCACCGATTGCCCGCTACGCTGCAACCGCACTTCGAAGCCGCCGGCCGGGCCGGTGCCGGCTTCGGCGTTGCCAGCTTCTGCGGCGACGGGTTCTGCGGCGAAGCGTTCGAGATGGATCGAATCTTCGGGCACGCGCGTCGCGGCCGCCGCGACGACCGCATCCATGAACGGCGCCGGGCCGCACGTATAGACATGTGCGTGCGCATCGATCGATTCGACGCAACGGCCGAGTTCGGCCGCGAGCGCAGCGGGTTCGACGCCGTAGTGGAACGTCACGTGCGGCGCGAACGGCTCGGCCGACAGTGCGTCGGCGAAGGCCGCATGCTCGCGGCTGCGTGCGAAATAGTGCAGCCGGTAGCGCGCGCCGCGCTTGTGCAGCGCGTATGCCATCGACAGCAGCGGCGTGATGCCGATGCCGGCCGCGATCAGCACATGTTCGCTTGCGTCATCCGTCAGACGAAACAGGTTGCGCGGCGCGCCGATCGACAGTTCGGCGCCGACGGCCACGTCGTCGTGCAGCGAACGCGAGCCGCCGCGCGACTGCGCCTCCTTCTTCACCGCGAACAGGTAGCTGCCGCGCTCGTCGGGGTTGCCGCACAGTGAATATTGGCGCGTGATGCCGGACGGCGCGGTGACGTCGATATGGGCGCCCGGTTCGTACGCATCGAACGGCTGGCCGTCGACGCGCGAAACCCGGAAACAGCGGATGTCCTGCGCCGCGTCGATCAGCGCGTCGATCCGGACCTGGTGGCGGTTCGCTTGCATGGGAAATTCCGTGGGGTAGGAAGAAAGCGGCGCCGCAGGCACCGCGCCGTCATGCGATCGAGAATAGGGACGGGCATCGCATAAATCAAATCGATTAAAAAGTGATGCCTGAATCAGCGGAATAAATAATGGTCGGGTGGCGGGCTTGCGCTCAGCGCACGGCGATCGCGTCGCCCGCATCGGCTGCCAGCGGCGCCGCTGCCGACGCGTGACCGCGTTCGCGATCGAGGCTGCGGCGATAGTGCCGGCAGCCGGCGGCGAGCAGCAGCGCGGCGAGCGTGGCCGCCGCGACGTTGACGATCGACATCGAATGGCCGACCGCGGCAGGCGCGCCGAACACGCGATCGGTGAACAGCGCGACGACGGTCGTGCCGATGCCGAGCGCGATCAGGTTCGACACGAGCAGGAACAGCGCGGAGATCTGCGCGCGCATCTGGTTCGGCGCGAGCGTCTGCATCGCGGCGGTCGACGTCGGCATCGGGAACGATGCGAAGAACATCGCGACGACCAGCATCGCCAGCGACGCGGGCAGGCTGTCGAGCTGCGTGAACAGCGTGGCGGGAATCACCATGCACGCGGCACCGATCGCGCCGGCGCGCATCGGTGCATCGGCCCGGCCGCGCCGCAGCAGCCAGTCGTTGAGCCAGCCGCCGCAGAACACGCCGGCCGTGTTCGCGACCAGCAACACGATGCCGAGCGTGTAGCCGGCTTCGACGGCCGTCATCCCGAAGCGGCGGATGTAGAACGCGGGCGTCCAGCTCAGCAGGCAGTACAGCGTCATCGCGTAGAACGAGAAGCCGAGGTAGTGGCACGAGAAGGTCGCGCGATGCGTGCCGACGAAGCGCAGCGAATCGCGCATCGACACGCGCCGCACGGCGCCCGAGCGATCCTGCGCGAGCCCCTTGCGCTGCGGGTCGCGCACGGTCGCGGCGAACAGCAGCGCGACGAGGATTCCCGGCAGCCCGACGATCAGGAACGTGACCTGCCACGCGTGCACCTGCCCGACGACCGGCAGCGTGAACGCGCTCGCATGCTTGAGCAGCGCGATCACGTAGCCGCCGATCAGGAACGCGACGCCGCCGCCGACGAACGAGCCGAGCGAGTACACGGCGATCGCGCGCCCGAGCTTCTCCTTCGGGAAGTAGTCGGCGAGCATCGAATACGCGCCGGGCGACAGCGCGGCTTCTCCGACGCCCACGCCCATCCGCGCGATGAACATCTGCACGAAATGCTGGCTGAGCCCGCACGCGGCTGTCGCGACGCTCCACAGCGCGATGCCGAGCGAGATGATGCGCGGACGCGCGTAGCGGTCGGCGAGATACGCGACGGGCAGCCCCATCACCGCATAGAACAGCGAGAACGCGAAGCCGTTGAGCAGGCTGAACTGCGTGTCGGACAGGTGCAGGTCGCGCTTGATCGGCTCGATCATCAGCACGAGGACCTGGCGGTCGACGAACGAAAAGACGTACGCGAGCATGCAGATGACGACGACATACCATTCGTACGTATAGCGCTTGCCGTCGGCAGCGCGGGCCGTGGATGCGGACATGCGGGTTCTCCAGGAGCGGGCGGTGGAAACGCGCGGCGGCGGCCTGGCGGGCCGGGCGCCGTCGCGGCGCGAAAGCGTGCGGGTGACACGATCGGAGACGCAGCGTAGTCGGCCAAATTCGGCCGCCATAGCCGGAGTGACAGCGGCGCCACACGGACATTTACCGACCCGGATAAAGAAAACACCGAGGCCGTGCGCGCGGGCCGCCGCGCAGCGCGCGTGCGGCGGGGCGCGCGCGCCTCATGCGGCGCATCTATAAGCGTTATAGAGCGCATTGCGTCGACGTCCGAAATTGTCGTTCCTAGACTCGGCCCGTTTTTGATCGGCAGCGTTGGCCCGTTGCGGCGGACGCGCATGACATCACACGGCGCGACGCCTACCGGCGCCGGCATTTCTACGGGACGACGAAGATGAACCAACCGAACGGGCGAGCCGACCGGCTTGCCGCACCGCTTGCCGCGCTGCTCGCGTGCCTCGCACTGCCGGCCGCCGCGCAATCGAGCGTGACGCTCTACGGCCGCATCGACACCGCGATCGAATACGCGAACGCCGGGCCGAACCACGTGACGCGCATGGGCAGCGGCAACCTGTGGGCGTCGCAGTGGGGGCTGAAGGGCGTCGAGGATCTCGGCGGCGGCTACGCGACGATCTTCAAGCTCGAGGACGGCTTCAACGCGGGCAGCGGCGCACTGTCGAACAGCAGCGCGCTGTTCGGTCGCGAAGCGTGGGTCGGCATCACGGGGCCGTTCGGCGGCGTGCAGTTCGGCGAGCTCTACACGATCCTGCACACGACGCTCGTCACGTACAGCCTGCCTGGCCTCGGCGCGGGGCTCGCATGGGGCAACGCGACCAACAACTTCGTCGGGCCCGCGTTCCTGCGCGTACGCAACTCGATGCGCTATACGTCGCCGCGCTATGCGGGCTTCCTGCTGCGTGCGATGGCCGCGCGCGGCACCAACGGCGCGGCCGGGCAGCCGGCGACGCTCGGCGATACGTATGGCGCGGGCATCAACTACGTGCGCGGCGGGCTGTCGGTCGACGTCGACTACATGCAGCAGAAGTTCAGCCCGGTGGCGGCGTCCGCGCTCGGCGGCACGAGCCCGGCCGCGAACGGCAACTACACGCTCGGCGCGATTTCGTACGACTTCAACGTCGTGAAGGTTGCCGCGCTCTACATGCGCCATCGCGGCGGCCCCGACGTCGCGACCGCGATCGATAGCCAGAGCGCGTATCCGCACAGCGACATCATGGAACTCAGCGCGACGGTGCCGATCGGGCGCGCGTCGCTGCTGTTGAGCGTCGGCCATTACCGGAAGGTCGCGGACAGCGACGGCAACGCCGATTCGTACGGCATCCGCTTCGACTATCCGCTGTCGAAGCGCACGGTGCTGTATACGGGCGCCGCGATGGTGCGCAACGGCGCGCATGCGCGCTTCGTCGTCAACGGCGCGGCGGGCGGCGGTGTCGCGGTCGCCCGACCGGGCGCGACCGCGAGCTCGCTCGTCGCGGGCATCCTCACGTCGTTCTAGGCGTTCCAGTGGGCGCGCGCCCGTGCGCGGGCCCGCTTGCACCGCTACGCGCAGGCGGGCGGCTGCGGCGCGAGCCATGCGTCGAACGGTGCCTGTTCGCCGATGTTGAACAGTTCGAGCAGCAGCGCGCGCAGCCAGCGATGGCCGGGGTCCGCGTCGAAGCGCCGGTGCCAGTACGCATTGACGGCCCATTCGCCGGCGCCCGCGATCTCGTACAGCACGCACGGTTGCCGCGCGGCGAACGTGATCGCGATCGTCTCCGGCAGGATCAGCGCGTAGTCGCCGTCCTGCAGCAGCGCGGGCACCACCATGAAATCGGGCAGCGCCGCGCGTACGCGCGGCATCAGTGCATGCCGTTCGAGCAGCTGCATCGACTGCGGGTGCGACGTGACCGCGACGAAGCGCAGCGCGTCGGGCGCCGCGCCGTCGAGCACGAAATCGTCGGGCAGCCCGATGCGCTGCGCGGTGCGGCGCGGCATCAGCAGCACGCAGCGCTCGTGCAGCAGCGCGGTGCGCTGGAAGTGGCTCGACGCATCGGCGAAATGCCCGAGCGCGAAATCGATGCGCCCCGATTCGAGCGCGACGTTGAGCTGGCATTCGTCGACGTGCAGCGTCTCGATCACCGCGCCCGGCGCGCGCCGGTCGAACGCGGCGAGCAGCGTCGGCAGGAATGCGCTCGCCGCGAAATCGCTCATGTGCAGGCGGAACACGCGCTGCGTGCTGTCGGGTGTGAAGCGCGAGCCTTCGTCGAGCACGTCCTGCAGGATCGCGAGCGCCTTGTCGACGGAAATCGCGAGCCGCTGTGCGCGCGGCGTCGGCTCGACGCCGGTGCCGGTGCGCACGAACAGCGCGTCGCGGAACATCAGCCGCAGCCGGCCGAGCGCGTAGCTGACCGACGGCTGCGTGACGCCGAGCCGCAGCGCCGCACGGCCGACGTGCCGCTCCTCGTATACCGCACGAAACGTCTTCAGCAGGTTGAGATCGAGGTCCTGCACGCGCAGGCCGTCGGGCGAGTCGGCGTCGTGCGCGGAAGTTTCGGCGCGGACTGGGGCCGCCGGGCGGCCTGAAGCGGTGGGCGTCATCGTGGTTGCCTCGCGGTGACGGAAGGCGCATGGCCGTAGCGTCGCGCATACGCCTTCGCGAAATGGCCGAAGCCATGGATGCCGTGCGCGATCAGCACGTCGGTCACGCTGCGCGTGCCGCCGCGTTGCAGTGCCGCGTGCACGGCTGCAAGCCGGCGCTCGCGCACGTACGCGGCCGGCGTGGTGTGCAGGAACGTGCGGAACGCGTGCTGCAGCGTGCGCGGCGCGACGCCGGCGATCTTTGCCAGCGGCGCCAGCGCGAGCGGTTCGCCGAGATGCGCATCGACGTGATCGCACGCGCGCCGCACGTGCGCTGGCAGCAGCGGCGTGCCGCGCGCGAGTGCGTCACTGTACGAGTGCGGCAGGTGCGTGAGCAGCAGCGACATCAGCCACGCGGTGAGGTCGGCACCGAACACCGGCCACGCCGTGCCGATGCCCGGCTGCGCGCCGAGCCGGCACAGGTACTCGAAGGTCGGCAACACGAGCGCGGCGCCGGTGCCGCCGCTCGCGAGTTCGAACTGCAGCGGCCGCGTGAGTGTCGCCTTCAGCATGTCCTGCAGCTTGCGTTCGAGCGCGTCGCGTTCGAGCCGCAGCACGAGGTTGCGGCAATCGGGGCTCGTGCGCAGGCGACTCGCGAGCGCCGGCGACGATACCGTCAGCTCGCCGGGGCCCGCGTGTGCGACGGCGCTGCCGGCCCGCAGCTCGCACGTCCCGGCGAGCGTCAGCCGGAACAGGAAGTGATCGGCATCGTCGCCGAAATCGATACGCGTTTCGCGGCCGTAGCAGAGTTCGAGCAGCGCGCCGTGGTGCAGCGGCACTTCATACAGCTCGGCATGAAACGGGTCGCGGCCGTACGCGGCCATCCGGTGCGGCCCGAGCCGGTGCGCGACCGCGCGTTCGACTTCGTCGGGCGCCTGCAGCGTGCCGAGCCGGTTCGGCGCATGGTGGGAAAGGGCGATGTCCATCGATAGACCTCGTAGCGGATGCACGGGCGCGGCGGGATGCGCCGCGCCGCGATTGCGTTGCGCGAACGGGCGTGTCGTTGCGCGTTTTGAAGCGACGCGGCGAGGGCGGCCGCGTAGTCTCGGAAACACTCAATCACCGGGAGAAAACGATGAAGGCATGTGTTCTGGGCGGCGGCCACGGCTGCCATGCGGCAGCGATCGACCTGCTCGAGAAGGGCCACGACGTCACGTGGTGGCGGCGCGACCGCGAGCCGCACGCGCGGCTGCGCGAGCTGGGCGTGTTGAACGTGACCGACCATCGCGGCAAGCGGACGGTGCCGCTCGGCGACGCGCCCGGTGCGATCCGCCTGACCGACGACCCCGCGGCCGCGCTGCGCGGCGCGCAGCTCGTCGTGGTGCCGCTGCCGTCCACGTCGCACGACGCGCTCGCCCCGCAGGTCGCGCCGCTGCTGGAGGACGGTCAGGTCGTCTTCCTGCCGCCCGGCACGTTCGGCAGCGTCGTGTTCGCGCGTGCGGCGGCCGAAGCCGGCAATCGCTCGCGCGTCGCGTACGCCGAAACGGGCACGCTGCCGTACCTCGTGCGCAAGCACGGCGACAACGACGTCGTGATCAGCGCGTACGCGACGCGCCTGCCGACCGGCGTGTGGCCGGCGAATGCGGCTGGCTGGGCGTTCGATGTGCTGCGCGCGGGCTATCCGTCGATCGAGCCGGTCGAGGATGCGTTGTCCGGCGCGCTGATGAATGCGGGCCCCGTGATCCATCCGCCGCTGATCCTGATGAACGCCGGCCCGCTCGAACACTTCGATGCGTGGGATATCCACAACGAGGGCACGCAACCGTCGATCCGCCGCGTGACGAATGCGCTCGACGCGGAACGCATTGCGGTGCGCGAAGCACTCGGCTACCGTGCGCCGCATTTCCCGCTCGCCGATCACTACGCGACCGAAGGCGACGAATGGATGTACGGGCGCGGCGCGCACGGCAAGCTGACCGATAGCGGCGACTGGCGCGAGAAGATCGATTTGCGTACGCATCGCTACATGCTCGAAGACACCCGGCTCGGGCTGTCGTTCATCGTGTCGTGCGGGCGCTGGGCCGGCGTGCCGACGCCCGTCGCGCAGGGGCTGCTGAGCATCGCGAGCGCGGTCGCCGCGCGCGACCTGTATGCGCAAGGGCGCACGCTGGAACGGCTCGGGCTTGCAGCGCTGTCGAAGGACGCGATGCGCGCGCTGCTCGACAAGGGGTACACGGCATGAAGGCGGCCGCCGATGTGATGCGCGTCCACGTGCTCGGCGCGGGACGCATGGGGCAGGGGATCGCACTCGTGTTCGCGTTCGCGGGCCTCGACGTGACGCTGATCGACTTCAAGCGGCGCGATGCGGCCGGCTGGCACGCGTTCGAGGCGCGCACGCGCGACGAGATCACAAGGCCGTTGCACGCGCAGGTCGCGCTCGGCCGCATCGATGCCGCACAGGCCGATGCCGTGGTTGCGCGCATCGCGCTCGTCTCGCATGGCGGCGCGGCGGAAGCGGTGCGCGATGCCGATATCGTGTTCGAAGCGCTGCCCGAAGTGCTGGATGCGAAAGCCGCCGCGCTGCGCTGGCTCGGCGACCACGTCGATGCCCATGCAACTATCGCGTCGACCACGTCGACGTTCGTCGTCACCGAGCTGCAGCGCCATGTCTTGCACCCCGAGCGGATGCTGAACGCACACTGGCTGAATCCCGCGCTGCTGATGCCGCTCGTCGAGATCAGCCGCAGCGAGGCGACGGATCAAGCCGTCGTCGACACGCTCGCCGCGCTGCTCGAACGCGTCGGCAAGAAGCCGGTGATCTGCGGGCCGGCACCCGGCTATATCGTGCCGCGCATCCAGGCGCTCGCGATGAACGAAGCCGCGCGGATGGTCGAGGAGGGCGTCGCGAGTGCCGAAGACATCGACACGGCGATCCGCACCGGCTTCGGGCCGCGTTTCGTGGTGCTCGGGCTGCTCGAATTCATCGACTGGGGCGGCTGCGACATCCTGTACTACGCGTCGAAGTACCTGGCCGGCGAGATCGGCCCGCGCTTCGCACCGGCCGCGAGCGTCGTGCGGAACATGGAAGTCGGGCGCGACGGCGTGCGCACGGGCGCCGGCTTCCACGACTATGCGGACGTCGATGTCCCCGCGTACATGCAGAAGCGGCTCGGCGAATTCGCGCGGCTGCTCGATCACCTGGGACTCGCGCCGGCGTTCGACAGCGCACGGCACGAAGCCGGGCGCTGACCGTCGCGCGATCATGCGGCGTCGCCGCGCGAACCGTCGGCATGCGTGGTGCGCGTCTCGCGCATCACGCACAGCGTCGCGACCGTCACGAGGCCGAGCGCGACGAGGAACAGCGACACGGGCCACGACGCGTGATAGCGTGCGAGCAGCGCGGTTGCGATCAGCGGCGACATCCCGCCCGCGAAGATCGACGCGACTTCATGCCCGAGCGCGACGCCCGAGTAACGCACCTCGGTGCTGAACAGTTCGCCGACGAGCGCGGGCAGCGTGCCGATCATCGCGCCGTGGCTGACGGCCGTGCCGACCGTCAGCGCGAGCCACACGAGCGGCGTCACGCGCGTATCGAGCAGCCAGAAGAACGGGAACGCGCACGCGACGAGGCTCAGCGCGCCGATCAGGTACACGGGCTTGCGGCCGATCCGGTCGGAGAGCCGGCCCCACGCGAGCATCGCGCCCATCTCGACGATCATCGCGAGCATCACGCCGGTCAGCATCACGCCGTTCGGGATGCCGACGTACTTGCCGTAGACGAGCGAGAACGCGAGGAAGATGTACGCACCGCCGTTCTCGGCCACGCGCAGCCCCATCGCGAGCAGGATTTCCTTCGGATGACGGCGGATGCACTCGACGACCGGCAGATGCGTGCGCGCGCCGCGCTTGCCGGCCTGCTCGAAGTCGCGGCTCTCCGGCAGGTGGCGGCGGATGTAGATGCCGATCGCGAAGATGACGATGCTGGCGAGGAACGGCAGCCGCCAGCCCCAGGTGCGGAACATCTCGTCCGGCAGCGTTTGCGCGGCCAGGAACGCGGCGGACGACAGCACGAAGCCGCCGCCCACGCCGAGCTGGCTCCACGCCGCGTAGTAGCCGCGCTGCTCGGGCGGGGCGTTCTCGCTGATCATCAGCACGCCGCCGCCCCATTCGCCGCCGGAAGCGATGCCCTGCAGCAGGCGCAGCACGACGAGCGCCGCCGGCGCCCACAGGCCGATCTGCGCATAGGTCGGCAGCAGGCCGATCGCGAAGGTCGAGGCACCCATGATCAGCAGCGTCCACACGAGCGACGCCTTGCGTCCGTAGCGGTCGCCGACGTGGCCGAACACGATCCCGCCGAGCGGCCGCGCGACGAAACCGAGCGCGAACGCCGCGAACGCGGCAAGGCTGCCCGCGAGCGGCGAGGCACCGGGCGGGAAGAACACATGGCCGAACACGAGCGCGGCGGCCGTGCCGTAGACGAAAAAGTCATACCATTCCATCGCGTTGCCGGCGACGGAGGCGATGACGATCCGGCGCAGTTGCCGGTCGGCGAGCGGCGCGGCAGCGGCGCCCGGGGATTGCACGGTGTCGGTCGGGTACATGGCGGACTCTGAAGGGGGAGGCAGGCGCGTGCCGTCTTTCGCGGCACTGCGGACTAGTGTTGTCGGCCCCGCTGGCCCCGGTCAAATCCGCAGAAAAAGGGGAGTGTCATCACTCCCGCAAATGATGGTCGGTGCGCGGCCGTGCCCGCGCGCGCCCGGCGGCGTTACCGCTCGATCTGCCGATTCCACCGCGTATCCCACTGCGCACGCCGCGCGTTGATCGCGGTCCAGTCGACCACGGTCACCTTGCGCACGAGATCGTCGACGTTGCCGAGGCTTTGCTGCATCGGGGCCGGCATCTTGGCGAGACGGTTGGTCGGAATCTGCTTGCCGGCCTCGGCCGCCTTCGTCTGCGCGGGCGCGGACAGCAGGAACTGCGCGAGCTTCTGAGCGAGCTGGGGATCGGGGTTGTTCGCGACCACGCACAGGTCGACGAGCAGCAGCACGGGGCCTTCCTTCGGGTTCGCGTATGCGACGGGGATGCCCTTGTCCTGCAGGTCGCCGACGCCGGTCGGCGTGAGCGGGAACAGGCCGGCTTCGCCGGTCTGCACCATCTCCGAGATCTTCGCCGAGTTCGGGATGTACTCGACGACGTTCGGCCCGACCGTGCTCGCCCACTTGCTGAAGCCCGGCTCGACGTTCTGCTCGTTGCCGCCGAGCAGCCGGTTGATCGCGAGGAAGCCGTGCAGCCCGAACGTGCTGCTCGACGCCGACTGGAACACCACCTTGCCCTTGTATTTCGGATCGGCGAAATCCATCCACGACGTCGGCGGCGTCCAGCCTTTCTCGGCGAACAGCTTCTTGTTGTACGCGATGCCGGTCATCCCGAGCTGCACGCCCGCGCCGATGTCGTCCTTCATCCGCGCGAACGGGTACAGCTCCTTCAGCACCGGCGAATCGTCGAGCTTCTGGCACACGCCGAGGCTGACCGCGCGCGCCATCACGCCGTCGTCGAGGAACGCGACGTGGATCTGCGGCTTGTTGCGGTTCGCGAGCAGCTTCGCGAGCACGTCCGACGACGTGCCGGGCACGATCACCACCTTCACGTTGTTGGCCTTCTCGAAGTCGGGCAGCACCTGGCTCGTATAGGCCTTTTCCATCGGCCCGCCGTTCATGCCGACGTAGATCGTCTTCGTTTGCGCGAACGCGGGCGCGCCGGCGCCTGCGATACAGAGGGCGGCGGCCACCGCGATCGTTCCGAGCAGTTTCATCTGTGGGTCTCCTCTTGACGGAAAGGGGCGGTCGGCGCGGCTTCGCGGGCGAAGCGGCCGATCGAGAATGCATCGAGTGGCGTGGCGGTTTCGCCGGTCGTGACGAGATCGGCGAGCACGTCGCCGACGCCCGGCGCGAGCAGGAAGCCACCGCCGGAAAAACCGAACGCATGCAGCAGGCGCGGCGTCGTGCGGCTCGCGCCGATGATCGGGTTGTGGTCGGGCGTGCAGCCTTCGACGCCGCTCCACGTGCGGATCAGCAGCGCATCGCGCAGCGCGGGCAGCAGCGTGCACGCGTCGCGCATTACCGCGCGCGTCGTATCGACCGACGGCTGGCCGAATTCGCCGTCGCCATGGCCGCGGCCGCCGCCGATCACGCAGTTGCCGCGTGCAACCTGCCGTGCGTACACGCCGCCGCCGTACACGCCGAGGTTGTGCGTGATGAACGGCGGCAGCGGTTCAGTCACCCACATGTTCGGGTAGATCGGCTCCATCGGCACGGCTTCACCGAAGCGTTCGGCGATCGTGTTCGCCCACGCGCCGGCCGAGTTGATCAGCCACGTCGCGGTGCAGGCGCGGCCGCCTGCCTGAAAGTGAAAGCGCGCGCCGTCGTGGTGAACGTCGTCGACGGGCGTGTGCTCGAACACGTCCGCGCCCGCCGCGCGGGCCGCGCGCGCGAACGCGGGCGACACGAGGCGCGGGTTGGCGTGCCCGTCGGTCTCGCACAGCGAGCCGCCGAGCGCCGCGCGGCCGAGCCACGGGTAGCGGCGCCGGAACGCATCGCCGCGCATCACCTTTAGCGGCAGGCCGTGTTCGCCGGCGAGCGTCGCGTAAGCGTCGAGCGCGTCGAGATCGGCGTCGCTGCGCGCGAGCCGCAGGTGGCCCGACACGACGAATTCGCCGTCGATGCCGATCAGTTCGGGCAGGCGGTCCCAGATGCGCCGCGCACGCAGCGCGAGCGGCAGCTGCTCGGCCGGCCGGCCCTGGCAGCGCACGCCGCCGTAGTTCACGCCGCTCGCCTGCGCACCGCAGTCGCGCCGTTCGAACAGGCCGGTGCGCAAGCCGCGCCGCGCCAGCGCGAGGGCGGCCGATGCGCCGACGAGGCCGCCGCCGACGATCGCGACGTCGTAATGCCGGATCTCATTCATCGCGCGCCTCGTCGGGAATCGCCGCGACCTCGTCGCCCGCGAGCGCGGCCGAGATCGGGAACGGCTTCACGGGCGGTTGCGCACGCAACCGGCCGATATCGGCGAGCGGGCGGCCGGTTGCGGCGGCCAGCACGAGTGCGGCCGCGTCGCCGCACATGCGGCCCTGGCAGCGGCCCATCCCGACGCGCGTCAGCGCCTTCAGCCGGTTCAGCTCGGTCGCCGCACCATCGCGGACGCAACGACGCAGCGTGCCCGCGTCGATTTCTTCGCAGCGGCACACGATCGTGTCGTCGGGGCAGCGTGCGGCCAGTTCGACCGGCGGCGCGAACGCCGCTTCGAGGCCCGTGCGGAATGCGCCGATGCGTGCGAGCGTACGTTCGAGCGTCGCCGCATCGGGTTTGCCAGACGGCGCGGGCGACACGATGCCGGCGTCGTCGAGCAACGCGAGCGCTGCGCGCCGGCCCGATGCTTCGGCCGCGTCGGCGCCGGCGATGCCCGCGCCGTCGCCCGCGACGTAAACGCCGCGCACCGACGTGCGGCCGGCCGCGTCCCGCTCGGGCAGCCACGCGCGATTGAGCGGGTCGAACCCGAACCGGCAGCCGGCGAGATCGGCGAGCTGCGTTTCGGAGCGCAGGCCGAAGCCGAGGCCGAGCGCGTCGCAGTCGAGCAGGCGCGGCGGTGAGCCGTTACCGGCGGCGCGCCATGCGATCCCCGTCACGTGCTGGTCGCCGAGCACGCGCTCGAGCGTGACGCCCGTTTCGATTGCGACGCCATGCGTGCGCAGCCAGCCGAGGTAATAGAGCCCCTTCGCGAAGGTCGACGGCATGCGCAGCAGCGCTGGCGTGGCAGCGGCCTGGCGGCGCAGCGGGCTCGTATCGAGCACGGCCGCGACCTGCGCGCCGGCCTTCGCATACTGGTAAGCGACGAGATAGAGCAGCGGGCCCGTGCCCGCGAACACGATGCGCCGGCCGATCGCGCAGCCCTGCGCTTTCAGCGCGACCTGCGCGCCGCCGAGCGTGTAGACGCCCGCGAGCGTCCAGCCCGGCACGGGCAGCAGGCGGTCGGTCGCGCCGCTCGCGATGATCAGGTGCGAGTACGGCACCGTCACTTCGCGGCCATCCTGGAGCGTGTCGACGCGGCCTGCGCCGCATGACCACGCGAGCGTATTCGGCCGGTAGTCGACATGCGGCAGCAGCGCGGCCATCGTCCCGTGCACGGCATCGGCCTTCGCGGCCTCGAAGCCGTACAGCGTGCGCTTGCCGCGCGTGAACGCGCCGTCGGTCGGCGGTTGCCGGTAGATTTGACCGCCCCAGCGCGCATTCTCGTCGATCACGACCGGGCGCAGCCCCGCGTCGACCAGCGCTTCGGCCGCGCGCACGCCGGCCGGGCCGGCGCCGACGATCACCGGTTGCGGTACGGCGCTCACGACGCGTCTCCGGTCGCGGCCGGCCGGACGGCCGTGAGAATCCGCATGCCTTCGACGATCGGTGTCGAGCATGCGCGTACGCGTGCACCGGCCTCGGTGCGCACCCAGCAGTCCTGGCACGCGCCGATCAGGCAGAAGCCCGCGCGCGGCTGGCCGCTGAATTCGCTGACGCGCACGCGGCGCTGCGCGACGAGAATCGCGGTGAGCACGGTGTCGCCGGCGAGCGCCTGCGCGGGGCGGCCGTCCAGCACGAACGCGACGGCGGCGCGCTCGCGTTCGGCGACGCGCACGAACTGCGCGCCGTCGTCCGCGATGCCGGTGGAACGGGAAACGGAAGTCGTCATCAGTGTTGGCCGATCAGGATGCGGTTCAGGCCGTACACGCGATCGAGCAGCAGCATCGCGCCGGCGGTGATGAAGATGACGAGCGCCGACACCGACGCCATCATCGGGTCGATCGATTCGGTCGCGTACATGTACATGCGCACGGGCAGCGTGACCGTCTGCGGCGACGTGACGAAGATCGACATCGTCAGTTCGTCGAAGCTGTTGATGAACGCGAGCAGCCAGCCGCCCGTGATGCCGGGCACGATCATCGGCAGCGTGATGCGGCGGAAAGTCGTCCACGGGTCCGCGCCGAGCGAGCACGCGGCCTGCTCGATGCTGCGGTCGAGGCCCGCGACGGACGCGAGCACGAGTCGCATCACGAACGGCGTGATGACGATCATGTGCGCGAGCACGAGCCACGCGAACGAGCCGGTCGCGCCGATCAGCGCGAAGAAGCGCAGCAGCGCGATGCCGAGCACGAGGCCGGGAATCACGAGCGGTGACAGCAGCAGCCCGTTCAGGAACGCGCGGCCGGGAAACGTCGCGCGGCCGATGGCGAGGCCTGCGGGCAGTGCGATCGCGAGCGACAGCGTCGCCGACGCGAACGCGAGCTTCACGCTGTTGAAGAACGCGGTGACGAAGTCGGGATAGTCGAGGATCGCGCGGAACCAGCGCAGCGACAGCCCGCGGGTCGGCAGCGTCAGCGTTTCGTCCGGCGTGAACGCGACGAGCACGACGATCACGAGCGGCGCGAGCACGAACAGGATCACGAGCGTGTGGAAGGCGAGGGCGAAGGGGCCGTTCTTTCTCATCGCGATGCGCCTCCGAGGCTGCGCGCGTAGCGGCGTTCGAGTACGCGGTAGTAAGTGAGCATCACGACGAGGTTCGCGACCAGCAGCAGCACCGCGATCGTCGCGCCGAGCGGCCAGTTCAGCGAGCCGAGGAATTCGTCGTAGACGGCCGTCGCGGCGACCTTCAGCCGGCGTCCGCCGAGCAGGCCCGGAATCGCGAACGCGCTCGCCGACAGCCCGAACACCATCAGGCTGCCCGACAGCACGCCCGGCATCAGTTGCGGCAGCACGATGCGGCGCAGCGTCGTGAACGGCGACGCGCCGAGCGACAGCGCCGCGTGCTCGGTCTGCGGATCGAGCCGCTGCAGCGCGGTCCACACGGGGATCACCATGAACGGCAGCATGACGTGCACCAGTGCGATCACGATCGCGAAGGTCGTGTATTCGAGCTTGTACGGCCCGAGGCGGGCGAGCCCGAGCGCCTGGTTCACGAGCCCGCTCGTGTTCAGCAGCATGCTCCAGCCGAACGCGCGCACGACGACCGACACCAGCAGCGGCGCGAGGATCGCGAGCAGGAACAGCGAGCGCCACGGGTCGCGCATTTTCGACAGCACGTACGCCTCCGGCGTGCCGATCGCGACGCAGATCGCGGTCGTCAGGGCGGCGATGCCGAACGTGCGCGCGAAGATCGTGTGGAAGTACGACGAGCCGAGCACTTCCGCGTAGTTGCCGAACTGGAACGCGGCGACCGGGCCGGTGGCCGGATCGAAGCGGTAGAACGTCAGCACGAACGTCATCGCGAGCGGCACGAGCACGAGCGCGGCGAACAGCGCGAACGCGGGCGCGCACATCAGCCACAGCGGCGCATGCGCGCGCCACGTCGCGCGCATCGGGTGCGCGGCGGCGGCGCGTGCCGGCAGGGCGTCGTTTGACACCGCGGCCGACTGCGCGAGCGCGGCCGGCGCGCCGTCAGTCGGGAGCGGACGGGTAGGCTGTCCCATTCAGGCCTCCCGGCGCATCACGCGCACCGCGTCGCTGTGCCAGTCGATCCCGACCGGCGCGCCTTCCGCCAGCGGCTCAGCACCTTCGTTCTGGCAGCACACGAGCACTTCGCCGAGCGCGCTGTCGACGCGGTACAGCCACTGGCTGCCGAGAAAGAAGCGGCTCGTGACGGTCGCGGCGAAGCGGCCGGCATCGGGCGCGCACAGCCGCAGCTTCTCGGGACGGATGCACACCGACACCGCATCGCCGACGCGCAGGTCGCGTTCGCGCGGCGGCAGGTGCGCGGTGCGCCCCGTCTCGGCGAGGTCGTGCCCGAGGTCGATGCGAATGGCGTCGCCGTCGTGCGCGACGATCGTGCCGGGCAGCAGGTTCGCCTTGCCGATGAACTGCGACACGAAGTGGTTTTCGGGGCGCTCGTATGCGCGGTACGGCGTATCGGTCTGCGTGATGCGGCCGGCTTCCATCACGACCACGCGGTCGCTGATCGACAGCGCTTCCGACTGATCGTGCGTGACCATGATCGTCGTCGTGCCGATCTTGCGCTGGATCGCGCGCAGCTCGAACTGCATGTCCTCGCGCAGCTTCGCGTCGAGGTTCGACATCGGTTCGTCGAGCAGCAGTACCGGCGGTTCGATCACGACCGCGCGCGCGATCGCGACGCGCTGCCGCTGGCCGCCCGACAGCTCGCGCGGGAAGCGGTGCGCGAGCGTGTCGAGACGAACGAGCGCGAGCGCCGCGCGGATGCGCTCGGCGCGCTCGGCCTTGTCGACACCGCGCATGTCGAGGCCGAAGCCGACGTTCTCGGCGACGCTCATGTGCGGAAACAGCGCATAGCTCTGGAACACGATGCCGAGCCCGCGCCGGTTCGGCTTCAGGTGCGTGATGTCCTGCCCGTCGAGCGCGATGCGGCCGCGCGTGACGTCGACGAAGCCCGCGATCATCTGCAGCGTGGTGGTCTTGCCGCAGCCGGACGGCCCGAGCAGCGACACGAATTCGCCTTGTTCGACCGACAGGTTGACGTCGGCGACGGCGGTGAGCTCGCCGAAGGTTTTCGTCAGATCCGTAAGCGTGAGAAACGACATGGGAAGCTCCGGTTCGCACACCGCGTGGCCGGTGTACCGATGTGGCGGACTCTAGCCAGCCATATTTCGGAGCGTCAATTTCGAATTCTGCTGATCGGGAGGAATTTCTAAAAAATTCCGTTGAACGGAATGGATGCGGATGTCTCGTGCGAATCGTTCCATTGGATGAGGGGCGCCCCGGCCGCGAAACGGACGCGTCAATCCCGTGCACACCCGGATGCCGCGGGAATATCGGCGGGGCGACAATGGCGGCTACCGTATTCCGTTCAACGAAATCATCGAGGAGAGCCGGCATGCAGGAACCTCATTCGACCGGAACATCGTCGGCTGCACGCGCATCGCGCCCGGGCGAGGACGCCGTCGACCCGGCCGATGCGGCCGGCGCACCGGGCACCGGCATGCTGCAGCGCGCGTTCGCGATCCTGCGCGCGCTGGCCGGCATGCAGCAGGACGGCGTGCGCGTCACGCATCTCGCGAAGGCCGTCGGTCTCACGCAGGGCACCGTGCACCGGATCCTGCAATCGCTGATCGCCGAAGGGATGGTCGAACAGGACGAGCAGTCGAAGCTGTACCGGCTGAGTGTCGACTTCTTCGCGCTCGCCGCGCAGGCCGGCAACCCGAGCAGCATGCGCACGCTGTGCCGTCCTGCGCTGCTGCGGCTGTGCGCGAGCCTCGGCGAGACGATCTTCCTGCTCGTGAAGAGCGGCTTCGACGCCGTGTGTCTCGACCTGTGCGAAGGGCCGTTTCCGATCCGTTCGTTTACCGGCGACATCGGTGGACGCATCGCGCTCGGCGTCGGGCAGGGCAGCCTCGCGATCCTCGCGTTCCTGCCCGAAGCCGAGCGCGAGGAAGTGATCCGCTTCAACGTGCCGCGCATCCGCGGCTATGGCGTACTGGACGAGGTGTACCTGCGCACCGAGATCGAACGCGTGCGACAGCTCGGCTACGCGGGCCGCAACAGCGGCGTGCTCGACGGGATGGCCGGCGTCGCGGTGCCGATCCTCGATCGCACCGGCTACCCGGTCGGCGCCTTGAGCGTCGGCACGCTCGCATCGCGCCTCGGCGACGACCGGATGCCGATGGTCGTCGAGCTGCTGCGGCGCCAGGCCGACGCGATCGGGCCGCGTACCAATCCGTTCGACGCCGCGTTGCGGCGGCCGATGCACGGGCTGTCGGGGAAAACCGTATAGCGGCCTCGCGCGGCGCCGTTTGTCGATAAAGCATGCCGGTGCGCTCACCGTTCGTATCGCATGACGTTTTTCGAGGGTTATACGACCTTTGAGCCATTTGCCTCGCGTTCCATACTTCAGTGGAAGATCAAGCCGTGAACAGCGCGCAAACGCGAGGGCGTTTCGAGCTTTCGGCCTGATCCGTCACGACATGAAAAGGAACGGAAGATGAGGCTCAGGAACAAATCAGCGTTGATCACGGGCGGCACCAGCGGCATCGGTCTCGCGACCGCGAAGTTGTTCGTCGCGGAGGGCGCCCGCGTAGCAGTGACCGGCCGCGACGAGGCCGTATTCGAGCGCGTGAAGGCCGAACTCGGCGAGAACGCGATCGTACTCAAGGGCGACGTCCGTTCGCTCGCCGACATGCGGGCGATTGCCGCCGAGGTCAAGGAGCGGTTCGGCGGCCTGGATATCGTGTTCGCCAACGCCGGCTGGGCATATCCGTCCGCGGTCGACGACATCGACGATGCGCTCTACGACGAGATCATGGACATCAACGTCAAGGGTGTGGTGTTCACGCTCCAGGCAGTGCTGCCGGACTTGCGGGAAGGTTCGTCCGTCATCCTCAATACCTCGTTCGTCGCACAGACCGGCAAGCACGGCATCTCGTTGACCGCAGCGGCGAAGGCCGCCGTGCGATCGCTGGCCCGCAGCTGGTCCCACGAGTTTCTCGACCGGAAAATCCGCTTCAACGCGATCGCCCCCGGTGCGATCGATACGCCGCTGCTCTCCAGATGGGGCATGCCGGACGAATGGGTTCGCGACCGCAAGGCCGAGTTCGCCGAATCGATTCCGGTCGGCCGCATGGGCAAGGCCGAGGACATCGCCAACGCGGCCCTCTATCTCGCCAGCGACGAATCCTCCTACGTCGTCGGCACCGAACTGGTCGTCGATGGCGGCGCGTCGCAGCTATAAGCCGGCAGCGCGCGATTCCGGAGCCCGACACGTCATCGCGGCTCATCCACACCCTGATCTCACGTCCGCCGCGGCTTTCGTCGTGGCGGTTGTTCAATCCGGCCCTGCCTGGTTGCGCTCGCAGAGAGGGCCGCAATGCAAGGAGAAATCATCTTGACCGACAGTAGCGATAACGATGCTTCCATCAAGCAACTTTCGCGGGCCGGACGTTCGCGCCGCGATGTACTCAAGCTGGGCAGCGTCGCCACGCTCGGCGCCGTGCTGGGCGGCGGCGCCTTGCTCGGGCACGCCACGCCTGCGCTCACACAGGCGGGCAGCGACGGCATGCTTGCACCGAGCGACCCGCTCGATATCCTGATCGTCAATTACGACGGGGGGACGCTGCTCGACTTCGCGGGCCCGAGCGAGATTTTCCATCGGCTGCCGAATACGAACGTTCGCTACGCGAGCCTCAACGGCGGCAACGTCAAGCTCGAATTCGGCGTCGTGTATGGCAATACCGAACGGCTGGCCGATATCGAGAAGACGGACGTGATTCTCGTTCCCGGCGGATCCGATCTCAGCGTGCCGATGCAACCGGCGTATCAGGCGCAGATCCGGCGCCTGGCACAAAGCGCGAAACACGTCACGTCGGTGTGCAACGGATCGCTCGTGCTTGCCGCGACAGGCGTGCTGAACGGCAAGCGCAGTGCCTGTCATTGGGCCTTCGTCAACAAGCTGTCCGAATACGGCGCGATTCCCGTTCCCGAGCGCTTCGTCGAGGACGACAACGGCCGCTTCATGAGCGGCGGCGGCGTGACGGCGGGCATCGACTTCGCCCTTCGCGTGGCCGCGAAGCTGCGCGGCCAACAGGCCGCCGAGTTCACGCAACTGGTGATCGAATACGATCCCGCGCCGCCGTTCCACTCCGGTCATCCGAGGGACGCACGGCCGGAACTGATCGCGATGGTCGACAAGAAGCTGCCCGGTGCATCCAGGGGGCTCGCACGAATCCCCGGCGTTCGCTGAACGTCTGCAGCCAATGAGTGCGAGGCCATCCGCCGGCCTCGATGAACGTCGCAGGAAACGCTGCCTGCGCCACCAGCCCGTTCGGGCAACCGCTTCAATTCAAGCCAAAACCGGAAATTACCCGATGCAACAGATTCGTTTTTGTACGGCTGCGCTTGCAGCGTGCGTATCCTTTTTCGCCTTCACGGCGCCGGCTGTCGCCGGTGGTTCGCAACGTCCGCCCGAAGCGGCCATCAAGGCCGAAAACGCGCGATGGGCCGATGCCTTCGCGCGAGGCGACTATGAGGCGATCGGCCGTCTCTATACCGACGACGGCGCACTCCTGCCGCTCGGCGGCGACAAAGTCACGGGGCGCCGCGCGATCGTGGAGTACTTTTCCAGCGGATATGCCGGATCGAAACCCGGCACCGTCTCGTTCAGCAACTACGAGTTTTACGGTAACGATCGCGTCGTGACGGAGGTGTCGGATGCGGAGGTCCGCGACCATGAGGGCAAGCTCAAGATCCGCGCGAAGCAGATTCTCGTCTTTCTGAAGCAGGGCGGCACCTGGAAGCTGCATCGCGACATGTGGAACGATTACGCGCCGGTCAAGACCGACGGCCATTGAGCGCCAGGCGACATGGCGCGTCACGTACCGACGCGCCGTTAGCCTGCCAGGCGTGCTGATCGGCCGGCAGTCGATCAGCGCGCTGCGTTCGATCGGCTCTCGCGTCGAATCGCTTGCGGCGGGTGGCCGTGCAACTTGATGAAGGCCCGCCGCATCCGTTCCGGATCGGTGAATCCCACCGCCAGCGCAATCTGTTCGATCGGTTCGCTGCCGCCTTGCAGGCGCAGCCTCGCGGCTTCGACGCGCAAGCGCTCGACCGCCCTGGCGGGTGTTTCCCCGGTTTCCCGGCGAAAGGCGCGTCCGAACTGCCGCAAACTCAAGCGCGCGGCATCCGCGAGTCGTTCGACCGGCAACGCTTCCGCCAGATGTTCCCGTGCGAAATTCAGCGCGATGCGGATGCGATCCGATTCCGGTTCCATCTGCGACATCGCGGAGAATTGGGACTGCCCGCCTGGTCGACGATACGGAACGACCAGCAGCCTCGAGACGGCGCGCGCAATCTCCGCGCTCATGTCCCTTTCGATGAGGCCGAGTGCCAGGTCGATCCCGGAGGCGATGCCTGCCGACGTCCAGACGCGGCCGTCCACGACATAGATGCTGTCGCCGTCGACCTTGATGCGAGGAAAGAGCGACTGCATCAGCGCAGCGTATCGCCAGTGCGTCGCTGCTCTCAAGCCGTCCAGCGAGCCGGTTTCCGCGAGCAGGAACGCGCCGGTACATACGCTGGCGACGCGCGCGGTCCGGGCGACCAGTTTTTTGGCGGCGGCGACATTTTCCGCGGTCTGCATCGGCTCGATTTCACCGCCGATGAAAACGATGGTGTCGAACGAACGCCTTCCGGCCGGCTTCGTCTCGATCGAAACGCCCGTATTGCCCGCGATCGGGCCGCCGGATTGCGAGATGACGTGAAGGTCGTATGGCGTATGGCCGGCCGCCGTGGCCACCTGATTGAAGGCCGACAGTGGGCCGCCGAGATCGAGCGCATCGTAGCCACGGCAAACGAAGAATCCGATTCGATGCATGACAGGGCAGATACCGAAAAATCAGGAAGGCGTATTTTACCGAGAACCCTCGAATCGTGTCATTCGGCCGGAAACGAGGGAGAAACGTCGTTGACATCTCCGTCGATGGTTCGCGAGGCCGACAGGACGCGACGAGTCGTCAACGCGAAGCGCCCCGTCGTTTGCCGACGGGGCGCGGTTGTCATGCAATGGCGAAAGTCAGCGGCGGTAGATATATTCAAGGTCGGTCGATTCGCCGACCTTGAAGTCGTACGTGCCGACCTGCCTGAAACCTGCCTTCTCGTAGAACGCGATGGCCTTCGCGTTGCCGGACCACACGCCCAGCCATACCGGGCCGGGGCGTGCCTCGGCGAGATAATCCAGCGCGGCGTCGAACAACGCACGACCGGCGCCGGTTCCCTGCGTACCGCGTCGCAGATAGATCTGATGGACTTCGCCCGAACCGTCCGTCACTTCCGGGTGCGGGAGCTTGCACGGCCCTGCGTGCGCATAGCCGACCAGCGTGCCGTCATCGCTTTCGGCGACCCACGTGCGGCACTGCGGGTCGACGAGCTGTCCTGCGACCGTTTCAACCGAGTAGCTGCGGGCCTCGTAAGCAGCGAGATCGCCCGGCGGGTAGTCGATGTCGAAGCCGTCCTGCAGAAAGGTTTCGCGAAACGTATCGCGCTTCAAGTCGGCAAGCGGGGCTGCATCGGCCAGGGTCGCAACGCGGATCAACATCGGAGGTGTCTCGCTTCGGTAGTCGGGCGGACAGTTTATCGCGAGCGACATCCGGCCGGCGCGTCGTCAACTGCTAACCGGCGATCGTCGCGGTCGGACGCACGACGATCTCGTTCACGTCGACATCGGCCGGCTGCGCGATCGCATACGCGATGGCTGCCGCGATCGCTTCCGGCTCGAGCGCAATGCTGCGGTACTTCGCCATCAGGTCGGCGGCGGTCGGATCCGTGATCGTGTCGGCCAGCTCGGACGTCACCACGCCGGGGCAGATGCTCGTGACGCGCAGCTTGTCGTTCTCCTGCCGCAAGCCGTCGGAAATCGCACGCACTGCGTATTTCGTCGCGCAATAGACGGCGGCCGTCGGCGATACGCGCAACCCGCCGATCGACGACACGTTGACGATCTGGCCGAACCCCTGGCGATTCATCACCGGCAGCGCGGCCGCGATACCGTACAGCACGCCCTTGATGTTGACGTCGATCATCCGGTCCCATTCGTCGACTTTCAGCGACGCCATCGGCGACAGCGGCATGACGCCCGCATTGTTGACGATGACGTCGATCTGGCCATACTCGGCAAGCGCGGCTTCGACGAACGCGACGTTGTCGTCGCGCTTCGTGACGTCGAGCGCACGCCACGCGGCGGTGCCGCCCTTGGCGCGAATGTTGCCGGCAAGGTCCGCAAGGCGCCCGGTGCGACGTGCACCGAGCATCAGGCGCGCACCGCGCTCGCCCAGATAGCGGGCCGTGGCTTCGCCGATCCCGCTGCTCGCGCCGGTGATCAGGATTACTTTCCGTTCGATGTTTTGGCTGGACATGTCCGTTCCTCGGTTCAGGGAGAAGAGTCGACAGGATCGCGCGGAAAGCAGCGCCGCCGTTATCCTGCGAGTCCGCATTTCTTGCACGATTCTCCGAAGATGCAGCGACGGCGATACGCGCCGCCTGATGCTGGCCGAAGGGCCGGGCGCGGCGGAGGCGGGGTTCCGCGTCGGGTATGAAAGCCCGTCCCGGTCCGGCCGCGAATACGCGCGCCTGTTCGACACGCCGCCGAAGCGCGACACGGCAACGCGAAAGGCGCTGGCGAGCGGCTGACCGGCGCGGCAACAATGCGGATGGTTGACCGCCGGCGGACATGCTAGGATTTCCGTCAAACAACTTCGGAGACGCTGCGATGCCGTTCATCTGCGAAAACGTTGAATGTCGTGCCGTGCTGGCACGCGGGCAGGTCAAGACCCGCCAGGAGGACGCCGGGTGGTGTTTCTACTGCCCGGACTGCAAGGCCAGGAACGAGTTGATGGACATCGGCACGGTGGTTGGCCACGTCGAGCTGGTCCAACCGGAGCGGGCGAGCCCGCCGCACAAGGTCGTCGCGACGGCCCGGCCGCTGGACGACGGCAAATATGCGGCGCAGTTGCGCGTTCAGCGCGCGCTCGCGGTGAAGGGAACCTTCGCAGCCGAAGAGCACTGGGATGAACTCGGCATATTCGGCGATGCGCAGGAAGCCGTCGCGCATGCGCGGTCTTTCGCATCGGATCTGTTGCAGCGAGCGGCGTAATATCCGGCGGCACACCGGACGGCGCGCCACCGCGCCACGCGCGGATCGATGCGGGCGTCATGACCGCGGGTCCGCGCGCCGGATGCGACTGTCTCCATTCGCGATCTCACGCATCGGTCTCGTAAAGCAGGCCGTATTCCCCTTTCGTTCGCGCGACGCGGGCGAAACCGGGTTCTCCTAAATGCATGCCGGCGATCATCAACCCTTCCGAGCTGACGCGGTCCAGCAACCGTGATCGCGTGGTCGCGGCCTGGGTCGAGTCCTGGTCGAATGCAATCGATACGTCGGGCCGCTTGATCTGGATGTGCGGGAAATGCACGATATCGCCCCACACGAGCAGGCCCTGATCGCCGGATTCGACGACGTATCCGGTGTGCCCGTCCGTATGTCCCGGTAGCGGCATCGCGCGGATGCCGGGCAACACGTCGCCGTCATCAAACATGCGCAGCCTGTCGCGATAGCCGTCGAATACCTGGCGCGCGATCAGGAAGTTGCCGCGGGCGCGCTCGCTGGCACGGCTCAGATTGGCGTCGTCCTGCCAGAAACCGACCTCCCGCCGGTGGACGACCAGTTCCGCCTGCGGAAACGTCACGTGCCCGGCGGCATTCACCAGCCCGCCGACATGGTCGGGATGCGCGTGCGTGAGCAGGATCGTGTCGATCGCCGTCGGTTCGATGCCCGCCAGCAACAGATTCGCGATCAGGCGGCCGCCCCATTGCCTGATGCCGCCGGCCCCGGCGTCGATGAGGATCGTGCGGCCTGCGCCGCGCACCACGTAGCAGTTGATATGGATGGCGGACGGTTCCTGCTGCCCGGCTGCGTGCTGCATGCGGGAGGCCTCGGACGCGTCGATGTTCGACAGGAAATCGAGGCTGGCGCTCAGGTAGCCGTCGCTGATCGCCGTGATCGTGAAATCGCCGACTTGCTGAAAGGGGAAAGTAACGGTGGACACAAGGCTTCTCCAGGCACGCTAGTTTCGCGCGTGAATGTTCGGTGCGGCATGGCCAAAGCAACGGATCCGCGCGGTCAGGCCCGTGCGGTGCACGATCGCGCGATCGAGCGCTTCCATGAAGCGGTTCATGATTTCGGGCGATCGAAACGCGTCGGCGCGATACTGGATTTCCGCGAACACGGGATGCCCGTATCCGTGCCGAACCTCCATGAAGATCACGTGAACGTTCTCGAGGTCTGCGCGGAGGACATCGGTGCACAGCGCGACGCAGTCGCCGGACAGCGCGGCAAGGTCGTCGGCGGACGGCATGCGTCCCGCCTGAATATGGAAAGTCACGTTCGGCATGGCTGGCCTGCCCGGGTCAGTTGCACGGTGATCGGTGCGTAAAGGTAAAGGCCGGCCGCCGCGTGCCCGGCCAGCGGGGCGTCGTCGCGGGGGAGGACGGCAAGCCAGCGGCGCGCCGGACGCTGCTCCAGCGCGACGGCCTGCATGGCGAGCGGTGTCAGGCCCATGCGGATCAGCGGCTCGGGGCCGCGCTCGCACAGCACGAGCAGTTCGTCCGCAGCGACCGCCGGCGCGATGCCGATATCGCTGTAGAGATTGCGGTGCCAGTCGGTGATGTGCTGCTGCCATCGCGCAAAATTACCGCCGCCTTTCTGGCGATATTCGTCTCCGGCCAGCACGTCGAGCCCGTCGATCGTATGGACGGCCAGGTAGGCGGGGCAACCGTCGCCGATCGCCTTGAAGCGCTGCGACGTGTGAAAACCCGTCACCGAGATGAGGGCCGGCAGCTTTTCAAGGCTGTAGAAGTCGTTCCATTCGGCTTCGCTGGCGCGATCGGCGAAGCTGCATTCCACGGTGTAGATCATCGGATCGTCCTTCGTAACGGAGTGGCGTCGTGCGGCGAATGCAAGGTATTCAGTGCAGTGACGTAATGCTAATCTGATGTTTCCCGTGTAAATAACGACAAAAAGTCAGCCTTCAGTGATGTTTGCTCAAGCTGACGCCCAATTCCCCCGACCGACGAGATCCCCATGCGACGCAAGATTCCCAGCAATTCCGCGCTCCAGGCCTTCGAGGCGGCGGCCCGACACGGGAGCTTCGCCCGCGCGGCCGACGAGCTGGCGCGGACCGAAGGCGCGGTCAGCCGCCAGATCGGCCGGCTGGAGGCGTTCCTGGGCGTGACGTTGTTCGAGCGCGTGGGAAATCGCGTCAGGCTGGCGCCGAACGGCACGCGCTACGCGGTGCAGGTGCGCGAGATCCTGGACCGGCTGGAACGGGACAGCCTGTATCTGATGGGGCAGCCCGTCGAGGGCGCGAGCATCGAGGTCGCTGCGATTCCGACCTTCGCCACGCGCTGGCTGATTCCACGGCTGAAGCGGTTTCAGGATCGGCACCCGAATATCACCGTGCATGTCGCCGAGCGAATGGACCCGTTCCTGCTCGCGGGCAGCGGTTTCGACGCGGCCATTCATTTCGAGCACCCGGCATGGGCCGGCATGCATCTGCATCGTCTGCTGGAGGAAGTGCTGGTGCCCGTATGCAGTCCGGCGCTGCTGAAGGAGGCGGGGGCGAACGCGTCGCTGGATGCGCTGCCGCGCCTTCACCGGCGGCAGAATCCGGATGCGTGGCAGACCTATGCGGAAGCATCGGGCATCGCGCTGACCAATTCGGCGGTCGGCCCCCGGTACGATCTCCATTCGATGCTGATCGAGGCGGCACTGGCCGGCTTGGGCGTGGCATTGGTGCCGCGTCTTTACATCGGCGCAGAGCTCGAGCAAGGCCGCCTGGTCGCGCCCTGGCCGGACGGGAAGGCGGTCACCAAGAACTTTTGCGTCGTGCTGCCGGAGCCGCTCGAATTGAGCGCGGGGCCGGTGCGGGCTTTCGCGCAATGGATGCTGGACGAGGCCGGCACCCAGTCATCGCGCTGAAGCATCGGCCGAAGCTCACCGCGATGACTGCGTGCCGGCGCGTGTCGGTCAGTACGTGTGTTCGGCAATCACGCGCACGACCGTCGCCAGCGACCGCTCGAGCGTGGCCGGATCGACGGAACCGATCGCCAGTCGAATCGCATGAGGCACGTGGGCGGAAGTCGAGAACGGCAGGGCGGTCGTCACGGAAATGCGCTCGCGCATCAACGCCATCGCAATCGTATCGGCACGGACGTCCTGTTCGAGTGGAATCCAGATGAAGTACGACGCCGGGTGCGCGATGCGTTTGATCCGGCCCAGTGCGCTGGCGGCCACGCGCTGACGGTCCGCCGCGTCGCGCCGCTTCCCGGCTTCGAGCCTGGCTGCGGTGCCGTCTTCCATCCAGCCGCATGCAATGGCCGTCATGGTCGCCGGCGTGTTCCACGTCGTCGCGCGGATGGCCCGTTCGAGCTTCGGTACCCATTCGGGCGGTGCGTGGAGGAAGCCGACGCGCAGTCCGGTCGCGACGCTCTTCGACAGGCTCGATACATACACCGTCGTCTCCGGCGCGAGCGCCGCCAGCGGCGGCGGCGCGGCGTCGTCCAGGAATGCGTAGGCGGCGTCCTCGATCAGGATCAGGCCGTGTTGCCGCGCGAGGGCGACGAGGGCTTTGCGCCGCGTGGCGCTCATCACCCAGCCGAGCGGGTTGTGCAGCGTCGGCATCGTGTAGACGGCGCGTACCTTGCGCCGCTTGCACAGTGCGGCCAGCGCGTCCAGGTCGGGGCCGCGCCCGGCGGCCGGGATCGGCGCGAGTTCAAGCCGGGCGGTTTCGGCGGCCAGCTTGAACCCCGGATAGGTCAGCGCGTCGACGGCCACGACGTCGCCGGGCTCGAACAGCGCCATGGCCGTGGTCGTCAGCCCGTGCTGCGCGCCGCTCACGAACAGCGTGGTGTCGGCGCTGGCGTTCAGGCCTCGGCCGGCGAGGTGTCGCGCGGCCGTCGCGCGCTCGTGCTCGCGCCCGCCGTGCGGCTGGTATCGCAGCAGCGCTTCCAGGTCGCCGGCCGTCGCAAGCTGACGCAGCGCGGTTCTGAACAGGTCGGTCTGATCGGGCGACGTCGGGGAGTTGAAGCTCAGGTCCACGGTCTCCGCGCTCCACGCGTACAGGTCGACGCGCTGGTCGCGGGACAGCGGCTCCTTCACGAACGTGCCGCGCCCCGTTTCACCGCTGACGAGCCCCATTGCCTGCAGCTCCGCATACACGCGCGTGGCCGTCACGAGTGCCAGACCTTCGCGGGCGGCGAGATCGCGGTGCGTCGGCAGGCGCGTGCCCGGACGCAGGCGGCCCGAGCGGATGTCGGCCGCGAATCGATCGACCAGCTGCTTGTAGCGCGGCTCCGGCATCGCGAAATGTATCCATGACAATAATTTGATTGTCTTGATTGTCGGTCCTACCATGGCGCAACACAACCTCTCCACCGTACGAGGACGCCATGCACATCGCCATCCTGACTTTCGAGGGCTTCAACGAACTCGACTCGCTGATCGCGTTCGGCCTGCTGAACCGGGTCAAGACGCCCGGCTGGCGCGTATCGATCGCGAGCCCGGTGGCGCGGCCGCGTTCGATGAACGGCCTGGTGCTGGATGCGCACGCGTCGTTGCAGGAGGCCTGCGACGCCGACGCGGTGCTGGTCGGCAGCGGCAAACTGACACGGGATGTCGTGCGCGATGCCGCGCTGATGGCGCAGTTGAAGCTCGATCCGGCGCGCCAGCTGCTGGGTGCGCAATGTTCGGGCACGCTGATACTCGCGAAGCTGGGCCTGCTGAACGACGTGCGGGCCTGCACCGACCTGACCACCCGGCCGTGGGTCGAGGAGGCGGGCGTGGCCGTGCTCGATCAGCCGTTCGTGGCGCGGGGGAATGTCGCAACGGCGGGCGGATGTCTGGCGTCGCACTATCTGGCGGCCTGGGTCATCGCGCGCCTGGAGGGTGTCGAGGCCGCACGCAGCGCGGTTCACTACGTCGCGCCGGTGGGGGAGAAGGAGGCTTACGTGACGCGTGCGATCGGGAACATTGCGCCGTTCCTGTGATCGCTTGTCGAACGGCATCCGGGGCGATTCGCGCAGGGACGTCGCGTGTCGATGCGCAATGTCCCTTCGTGGGGCCGATGAGGCTCACGGGGGCGGGCGGCACGGCCCGCCGCGTGCTCATGCATCCCGTGTCTGCAGTGCGGCGGCCTGTTCGCGGGCCGCGACGAGCGCCCGGATGCGGGCGCGGTCGGCCGGCGTCGCCGGCGTGAAGATCACGAGGCTCAGGTCGGGGCGGCCGGTCACCGCGAAGGCCGAATATTCGAGTGCGATCCGGCCGGCCTGCGGATGGCGGATTTCCTTCGTGCCTTCGTCATGCGAACGAATATCGTGGTCGCGCCACATCGCGTCGAATTCGGCGCTCGTCGCGCGCATCTCGTCGACGAACGCCTGTACGGCCTGCGTCGCGCCGCTGCGTGCGACGTCCGCGCGAAACGCGCCCACCGCGAAGCGCGCGACGCGTTCCCAGTTCGGCTGCGCGTAGCGCACGGCCGCGTCGACGAAGATCAGTCGCAGGATGTTGCGCGCGGCCGGCGGCAGCGTCGCATAGTCGGTCAGCGTCGCGGCCGCCGCATCGTTCCAGGCGACGACGTCCCACGTCGCGGAGCGCACGATCGCGGGGCTCGCGTCGAGCGAATCGAGCACGTGCTGCAGGCGCGGCGTCACGCTGGCCGGTGCGTGATAGCGCGCGCCGGGCGGATGGCCGACGCCGATCAGGAACAGGTGCTCGCGTTCGGCGTCGTTCAGCATCAGCGCGCGGGCGAGCCGGTCGAGCACGTCGGCCGACGGCGCGCCGCCGCGCCCCTGTTCGAGCCACGTGTACCACGCCGCGCTCACATGCGCGCGCTGCGCGACTTCCTCGCGCCGCAGGCCCGGCGTGCGGCGGCGCGTGGCCGGCAGCCCGAGCGCGGCCGGATCGAGTTTCTCGCGGCGGTCCCGCAGGTACGCGCCGAGCTGGTTGTCGGGGGCGTCAGCCATATCCTGTTAGTTCGTTTACCGGTAAACCGTCACGACTTCACCGCGTGCGGCGCTCGACAGATAGTAAGCCTCCATTCCATCCGGAGGTGCTGAACATGCGTGTCTTTGTTACTGGAGCGTCGGGATTCGTCGGCTCGGCCGTCGTCGCCGAACTCGTGGCCGCCGGGCACTCGGTGCTCGGCCTTGCGCGGTCCGATGCGGCCGCCGCATCGGTGGCGGCCGCGGGCGCCGACGTGCATCGCGGGTCGCTGGAGGATCTCGACAGCCTGACGCGCGGTGCCGAACGCGCCGACGCGGTGATCCACACGGGATTCAATCACGACTTCTCGCGCTTCGCGCAAAACTGCGAACTCGATCGCCGCGCGATCGAGACGATCGGCACGGCGCTCGCGGGCTCGGCGCGGCCGCTGGTCGTCACGTCGGGGCTCGCGCTCGTCGCGCCCGGCCGCGCGGCGACCGAGGACGATCCGCACGTGCCGGTGTCGTCGACCTATCCGCGTGCGTCCGAAGCGACCGCGGTCGCGCTGGAGGCGCGCGGCGTGCATGCGTCGGTCGTGCGCCTGCCGCCGTCCGTGCACGGCGACGGCGATCACGCCTTCGTGCCGCGGCTGATTGCATTCGCACGGGAGAAGGGCGCGTCGGCCTTTATCGGCGACGGCGACAACCGTTGGCCGGCCGTGCACCGGCTCGATGCGGCGCGCGTGTACCGGCTCGCGATCGAACGCGGTGCGGCCGGTGCGCGCTATCACGCGGTCGACGATACCGGTGTGCCGTTTCGCGAGATCGCGGAAGTGATCGGCCGGCGGCTGAACGTGCCGGTCGTCGCGAAGTCGCCGGCGGAGGCCGGTGAGCACTTCGGCTGGTTCGCGATGTTTGCCGGCATGGATGCGCCGGCCACCAGCGAACGCACGCGGGCGTTGCTCGACTGGACGCCGACGCAGCCGCGGCTGCTGGCCGATATCGACCGGCCTCAGTATTTCGAAAGCTGAGCGGCCGTCGTTGCACACGGCCCGCCCCCGCGCGGCGGCGACGCATGGCCGCCCGCCGCGCGTCATTCGACCGGATGCAGGTCCTGCAGCAGCGTCGGCACGAGTTCCGACACGGTCGGGTGGATATGCATCGCGCGGCTGATCGTCGTGTACGGCGCGCCGGCGGCCATCACGTCGAGCATCCCGTGCACGACCTCGTCGCCGGTCACGCCGAGGATCGACGCGCCGAGGATCGCATGGCTGTCCGCGTCGACGATCACTTTCATGAAGCCCTGGCTCTCGCCTTTCTCGACCGCACGGCCGACGCGCGTCATCGGGCGCGTGCCGAGCAGCAGCCGGCGGCCCGTCTGCTTCGCTTCCGCGAGCGTCATGCCGACGCGGCCGAGCGGCGGATCGATATACATCGCATAGGCCGTGATGCGGTCGGACACCTTGCGCGGATCGTCGTCGAGCAGGTTGGCCGCGACGATCTCGAAGTCGTTGTACGCGGTGTGCGTGAACGCGCCGCGCCCGTTGCAGTCGCCGAGCGCCCAGATGCCCGGCACGTTCGTGCGCAACTGCTCGTCGACGGTGATGTAGCCGCGCGCGTCGGTGTCGACGCCCGCGCGGTCGAGCCCCAGATCGTCGGTATTCGGCACACGCCCGACCGCGAGCAGCAAGTGCGAGCCCGCGACCTCGCGGCCGCCGCCCGGGCAATCGAGGCCGACCACGATGCCGTTGCCGTCGCGCCGCGCGCTCAGGCAGTTCGCGTCGAGCTGCACGTCGATACCTTCGTTCTCGAGAATCTCGCGCACGGCCTGCGACACGTCTTCGTCCTCGCGGCGGATCAGCCGCGAGCCCTTCTCGACGATCGTGACCTTCGATCCGAAGCGGCGATACATCTGGCCGAATTCGAGCCCGACATAGCTGCCGCCGACGATCACCAGATGCTCGGGCAGGAAGTCGACGTCCATCATCGTCGAATTGGTCAGGTACGGCACCGAATCGAGGCCCGGCATCGCGGGCACCTGCGCGCGGCCGCCGACGTTGACGAAGATGCGTCCGGCTTCGAGCAGCTCGTCGCCCACGCGCACGGCGTCGGCGCGCTCGAATCGGGCGTGACCCTGAAACACCGTGGTGTTCGCGAGGCCGCGCACCCATTGCTCGACGCCGTGGTTCGAACGGCCGGAAATCTGGTCCTTGCGCGCCTTCACGGCTTTCATGTCGACGGTGACGGGGCCGCCGACCGACACGCCGTATTCGCCGGCGCGCCGCGCGAGCTGCGCGGCGTACGCGCTCGCGACCAGCGTCTTGGTGGGGATGCAGCCGGTGTTCACGCAGGTGCCGCCGAAGCGGCCGCGTTCGATGATCGCGACTTTCATGCCGGCGGCCGACAGCCGCGCGGCGAGCGGCGGCCCGGCCTGGCCGGTGCCGATGACGATCGCGTCGAAGTGTTGCGTCATGACGTCCTCCTTTGCAGGGGCAACGAGGAAAGGGGCAGGCGCAAGCCTCGTGCCGGCCGGCGGTCGCCGAGCGGCGACGAGCGACTATGGTAGACCCGTTGGCGCGGTGTCGCGAGCGCTGGGCGGGCGATGGCCGTCGCATTGAAACGCCGGCGCGTGCCGGGCGCGGCGGCTAGTCCTTGCGCTTCCACTGCCCGAACGTCACCGGCCGGTGCGCGTCGGCGCGCGTGACGGTGACGTGGTCGGGCTGGTCGTCGAGCGGGAACGATTCGGTGACGATCTGGTTCGAGAACAGCCAGCCGTGCGTGCGTGGGTCGTAGCGGAACGTGATGTAGTCGGTCCAGTGCTGCCCGCAAGCGACGAAGTTCTGCACGGTGAAATAGCGGCCCTTCACCGAGAAGCCGTTGTCGGCGGCATCCTCGGGATCGAACGGATCGCACTGGCCGCCTTCGTTCGCGCGCAGCACGACCTGGTCGTTGCGTGCGGCGAGCCGGTAGGTGCGGTCGGCTTGCTCCTCGTAGATCAGCAGCGGGCGCGGCGACGGCTGTTCGCGCGTATCGACCGCGCGATGCACGACGACGAGAAAGCTGTGGCGCCCGTTGTCGAGATCCGGCCCGGCTTGCGCGAGCAGCGGCTGGTAGCCGGGCGGCAGTTGCGCGGCGATCGACTTCGGCAGGTCGGCGGCGCGGGCGGCGGCAGGCAGTGCCGCGAGCAGCGGGAGCAGCAGGGTAGCGAGGCGGAGAACGCGCATGGCGGGAGGTCCGGTCGAAAGGAGGAAAGGGTTACATGTCGCGCCCGAGAAATTCGGTGCCCGGCAGCGGATTGAACGCGACGGCCGGCGCGGATCTCGATCATGGCGGTGAGGACGGGAAAGAGGGCCAGCATAGCAGCGTGCGGCCGCTTTCGGCCACGCGCGAAGCGTGCCAGAATCAGCGCTTCAACCGTCGGAAACGACACGCCGGCGCCGGCGAATCGGCGTCGCTGACCAAGGGGACTTCGATGACTGCATCGGCTGCCGTACTCGCCATCCTGGCTGCGCTGTTTCTCGGCGCGATGATTCCGGGCCCGAGCTTCGTGCTGGTGGCGCGCAATTCGATCGGGCTGTCGCGCCGCGACGGGCTCGCCACCGCGCTCGGCATGGGCATCGGCGGCATCGTGTTCGGCGGCGTCGCGCTAGCCGGGCTCTACACGCTGCTGCAGGCCGTCGAATGGCTTTACGTGGGCCTCAAGGTCGCGGGCGGCGCGTACCTGATCTACATAGCGTCGAAGATCTGGCGCGGCGCCGACCGGCCGATCGCGATGGACGACCCGCAGGCGATGGCCGGCGGCAGCGCGCGCAAGTCGTTCCTGACGGGCCTTACGACCCAGCTCAGCAACCCGAAGACGGCGATCTGGTACGGCAGCATCTTCGCGGCGCTGCTCCCGCAGCATCCGCCGCTGTGGTGCTACCTCGTGCTGCCGCCGCTCGTGTTCACCGTCGAATTCGGCTGGTACACGGTCGTCGCGCTGTGCTTCTCGACGCGCCGGCCGCGCGAGCTCTACCTGCGTGCGAAGAAGTGGGTCGACCGCATCGCGGCCGGCGCGATCACGCTGCTCGGGCTGCGGCTGATCCTGAACGCGCCGAAAGCGGGGATCTGACCTTTCAGCCCCGATCCGCATCTCGCGGCGGCCAGCCATTCCCCAGGCTGACCGCCGGCGCGAACCGGCCGGGCCGCCTGCGCTTGCATCGGCGTTTCGCAAACGCGTGCCGTTCCTCATGACGCGGCCGTTCACCGGGCCGCCGCCGACGCTCCTCCCGACTACCCGCCACCGCCCGCCGAGCCTTGCGCGACGGGCGTTCGCGTGGGTCGCACGACGCGCCGGCCGGCGCCGCCTCCCCGATTCTGGCGGCCGACCTCCCGGCGACGTGTAAACTGCTGCCTTTTTTGACGGTTTGCAGCATGGTGCAAGCACCTCCGCGCCCGGCGCTGAGCGGTCCGACGCTCGTCCGGCTGCTCGCGCGCCTGGCCGATGCCGACGTCGCGGAATCCCGGCAGACGCTGTCCGACCGGCTGAGCCAGTGGCTCGGCTGGACCGACGCGATCACGTTGTCGTCCGCGCTGAGCGCGAGCCCGCCGGGCGTCGCGGCCGGCGTGCGCGGCTACGATGCGGAACGCGACTGCGCGCGCGTGCGCCACGACCTCGCGCAGGCGATCACGGCCACCAACCGGCCGCGCGCGCGGCGCCGGCCCGGCGAACTGCTGCCGCCGGCCGCCGATACGGCCGATTTCGCGGACTTCCGCCAGCGTTACCTGACGCTGCAACAGGATATGGAGACGGCGATCGGCCAGTTGCGCGGCCGCCTGCGGGTCGCGCTCGCCGCGCGCTCGTCCGGGATGGCGCGGCTCGCGACGCTCGACACGATCATGGAGCGCGTGCTCGGCGCGCGCGAGCGCAGCCTGCTGTCGGCCGTGCCCGCGCTGCTCGGCACGCGTTTCGGGCGGTTGCGCGACGCGGAACGGCAGGCGCTGGCCGATGCCGAATCCGCTGCTGCCAACGATCCCGCCGATGACCGCGCGGCGGCCGACACCCCGGCCGTCGCGGCGATCGTGCCCGGCACATGGCTCGATACGTTTCGCGACGAGATGCAAAGCATCCTGCTCGCCGAACTCGAAGTCCGGTTTCAAACGGTAGACGGGCTGCTCGCGGCCCTTCGCACCTGCTAATCAACACGCTATGTCCAGAATTCGCCTTGATCTCGTTGTCTTCGTCGCCGGTCTGCTCGCAGTGGGCTGGATCGGTGTCGGCTATGTCGCGTCGAACCCGCTGGCGTCGGCTGTCACGCTGCTGATCGGCGCGTGCTACGTCGCCGGCGCCTGGGAGCTGCTGCGCTACCGCCAGGCGACCGCCACGCTGTCGCGCGCGGTGGCCGGCCTGACCGAACCGCCCGCGAAGCTCGACACGTGGCTCGACACGCTGCACCCGGGCCTGCGCGGCGCCGTGCGCGCACGGGTCGAAGGCGCGCGCGTCGCGCTGCCGGGCCCGGCGCTCACGCCGTACCTCGTCGGCCTGCTCGTGCTGCTCGGCATGCTCGGCACGCTGCTCGGAATGGTCGTCACGCTGAAGGGCACGGGCGCCGCGCTCGAAAGCGCGACCGATCTCGACGCGATCCGCGCATCGCTGATCGCGCCGGTGAAGGGCCTCGGGTTCGCGTTCGGCACGTCGATTGCCGGCGTCGCGACGTCCGCGATGCTCGGGTTGCTGTCCGCGCTCGTGCGCCGCGAGCGGATCGATGCGGCCCAGCAGCTCGACGCGAAGATCGCGACGACGCTGCGCGTGCATTCGTCCGCGCACCAGCGCGACGAATCGTTCCGGCTGCTGCAGCGCCAGGCCGACGTGATGCCGGCGCTGGTCGACCGGCTGCAGACGATGATGACGACGCTCGAGGCGCGCAGCGTCGCGTTGCACGATCGCCAGCTCGAAAGCCAGCAGGCGTTTTTCGACCGGACCGAGCGCGCGTATGCGGGCCTCGCGTCGAACGTCGGCGACGCGCTGAAGGAAAGTGCCGCCGAAAGCGCGCGCGTGGCCGGTGCCGCGCTGCAGCCGGTCGTCGCCGCGACGATGACGGGGCTCGCGCAGGAGATGGCCGCGCTGCGCGACACCGTGACGGGCGCCGTGCAGCGTCAGCTCGACGGGCTGACGGAAGGCTTCGAGAAGACCACCGGCAACGTGACGGCCGTCTGGAACCGCGCGATCGACGAACAACGTCAGGCGGGCGACGCCGTCGCTCAGCAGCTGCGAACGACGCTCGGCCAGTTCACCGATACCTTCGCGCAGTGTTCGACCGATCTGCTCGACGGCGTCGCGACGCGCCTCGAATCGACCGAAGGCCGCTTGTCGGATGCGTGGCGCGATGCGCTGTCGCGGCAGGAACAGGTCGGCGAGACGCTCGCGAGCCAGCACGCACGTGCGCTGGGCGAAGCCGCCGCGACGTTCGAACGACATTCGGGCGCGACGCTCGCCGCGATGCGCGAGTCGCACGCGGGGCTGCAGACCGAACTGGCCGCGCGCGACGAACAGCGTCTCGCGGCGTGGAACGACTCGTTGTCCGCAATGGCCGCGAAGCTCAGCGACGAATGGCAGCGTGCGGGTGAGCACAGTGCGGGTCGTCAGCAGGCAATCTGCGACGCGCTCGCGCAAACGACGCGCGATCTCGCCGCACAGGCTTCGACGTTCGAACAACGCTCGAATGATTTGCTGTCGACGATTCGCGACTCGCATACGGGCCTGCAATCGCAATTGGCGGCGCGCGACGAAGCACGCTTGTCGGCCTGGAACGATTCGCTGGCTGCAATGGCCGCGAAGCTCGGTGACGAATGGCAACGCGCAGGCGTGCACAGCGCCGGCCGTCAGCAGGAAATCTGCGACGCACTCGCCCAAACGACGCGCGACCTCACTGCACAGGCTTCGACGTTCGAACAACGTTCGAACGAACTGCTGTCGACGATTCGCGATTCGCATACGGGCCTGCAATCGCAACTCGCCGCACGCGACGAAGCACGCCTGTCGGCCTGGAACGATTCGCTGGCTGCAATGGCGGCGAAGCTCGGCGACGAATGGCAACGCGCAGGCGTGCACAGCGCCGGCCGTCAGCAGGAAATCTGCGACGCACTCGCACAAACGACGCGCGATTTGACCGCACAGGCTGCGACGTTCGAACAACATTCGAACGAGCTGCTGTCGACGATTCGCGACTCGCATACGGGCCTGCAATCGCAACTTGCCGCACGCGACGAAGCACGCCTGTCGGCCTGGAACGATTCACTGGCCGCGATGGCCGCGAAGCTCGGTGACGAATGGCAGCGCGCAGGCGTGCACAGCGCGGGCCGTCAGCAGGAAATCTGCGATGCCCTCGCACAAACGACGCGCGATCTCACCGCACAGGCTGCGGCGTTCGAACAACGTTCGAACGACCTGCTGACGACGATTCGCGATTCGCACACGGGCCTGCAATCGCAACTCGCCGCACGCGACGAAGCGCGCCTGTCGGCCTGGAACGATTCGCTCACTGCGATGGCGGCCGCGCTGCGCGACGAATGGGCGCAGACGAGCGCGCAAGCCGCGACGCGCCAGCAGGACATCTGCGACACGCTGACCCGCACCGCGAACGACATCACGGCGCAGGCGCAGGTGCACGCAAGCGACACGATCAACGAAATCGCGCGCCTCGTGCAGGCCGCGTCGGAGGCGCCGAAGGCCGCGGCCGACGTCGTCGCCGAACTGCGCCAGCGCCTGTCCGACAGCATGGTGCGCGACACCGCGACGCTCGAGGAGCGCAGCCGCCTGCTCGCGACGCTCGAAACGCTGCTCGGCGCGGTCAATCACGCGTCGACCGAACAGCGTGCCGCGATCGACGCGCTCGTCAGCACGTCGGCCGACCTGCTCGACCGCGTCGGCGCGCGCTTCAACGACACCGTCGATGCCGAAACGCGCAAGCTCGACTCGGTGGCCGCGCAGGTCACGGCCGGCGCCGTCGAGGTGGCGAGCCTCGGCGATGCGTTCGGGGCGGCCGTGCAGGTATTCGGCGAATCGAACGACAAGCTGCTGACCCATCTGCAGCGCATCGAGGCCGCGCTCGAGAAATCGCTCGCGCGCAGCGACGAGCAGCTCGAGTACTACGTCGCGCAGGCGCGCGAGGTGATCGACCTGAGCGTGATGTCGCAGAAGCAGATCGTCGAAGACATGCAGCAGCTCGCCGGCCGGCGCGCGCCCGTCGGAGCGTAACGCATGCACGACGAAATCGACGGCGGCGCGCAATCGGCGCCGGTATGGCCCGCGTTCGCCGACCTGATGTCGGTGTTGCTCGGTGCGTTCGTGCTGGTCCTCGTCGGCGTGATCGGCATGCAGCTGCAGCTCACGTCGAAGCTCGAGGAAGCCGTGCGGGCGCGCCAGCTCGAGGCGCAGCAGCGCAAGTCGCTCGAACAGGCGCTCGCGGGGCCGCTCGCGGCCGGCCGCGTGACGCTCGTGAACGGGCGCATCGGCATCAGCGGCAACGTGCTGTTCGCATTGAACTCCGACCAGTTGCAGCCCGCGGGCCGCGACCTGCTGAAGACGCTGGCCGTGCCGCTCGCCACGTACCTGAAGACGCGCGACGAGATCCTGATGGTCAGCGGCTTCGCCGACGACCAGCA
The DNA here is from genome assembly GCF_905339605.1 of Burkholderia sp. BCC1972. NCBI lineage: Bacteria > Pseudomonadati > Pseudomonadota > Betaproteobacteria > Burkholderiales > Burkholderiaceae > Burkholderia > Burkholderia sp. BCC1972. The sequence continues at coordinate 246,904 of NZ_CAJPGH010000007.1, forward strand.
GGTGCATGCCGGCAACCGCCTGTTCGCGGACAACTGGGAACTGTCGGCCAAGCGCGCGTTGACGGTCACGCGCGCGTTGATCGACGCAGGCGTGCCGGCGTCGTCGGTGTTCGCGGCCGCGTTCGGCTCCGAGCAGCCGGTCAGCTCGAATGCGGACGATGAAGGCCGCGCGAAGAACCGCCGGGTGGAGATCGCGCCGGTGCCGCGCAAGTCGGCATCGAACGGAGGGAAGGCGAAGTGACGGACGACGCGACGCGCGCGCGCGCGACGCTCGACGCGTGGCGCGAGCAGGGTGCCGACCGACTCGAACCCGTGCGCTTTCACCGGATCGACGCGCTCGAACGACGCGCGGCCGCGCTCGACGGCGCCGCGCGTGCGTTGCTCGACGCGCGGCTGGCGACGCTGATCGAAGGCTACGCGGCAGTCGTCGCGCGGGCGGAGGACGCGCGCGCCACGGATGATGGGGCACCGGTTGCGCCGCGGCGCGGCGCGCTCTCGGCGCTCGTCGACCGGCTCGCGCGCGACGCGCAGGCCGACCGGCGCGGGCTCGATCCCGAACTGGTCGACTACTTCCGCACGCTGTGGTCGAAGGTCCGTACGGAACAGCAGTACCGCCAGTCGCTCGACCAGGTGCCGCGCAACGCGGGGCCGCTCAATTCGAACAGCCTGGTGCACCGCTCGCTCGCGACGATGCGCGAGCTGTCGCCGGAATATCTGCAGCAGTTCCTGTCGTACGTCGATGCGCTCGCGTGGCTCGAGGATCTCGCCGGCGGCGGCGCGCAGCCCGAGAAGGAAGCGCCGCGCGCGAAGTCGACCAAACCGGCGAGAAAGACGACGCGCGCCAAGGCGCGATAACGCCGCGCCGCACGCGCTCGCGTGTGCGGGTTGCCTACCGGCCCGATGCCGGCTCGTCGATCGCCGCGCGCAGCGCGTGCAACGCATCGACCAGCGCCGACGCGAACGGCGGATGCGCGGCGATGCCCGCCGCGTCGAGCTGGCTCCCGAGAATCGGCAGCGCGATCGATGCGGACTCGATGATGCATGCCGACATCACCGACAACGTTTCCCGCAGCGCCGCGTCCGCATGGGTCGCCCGCGGCGACGCATTCAGTACCGCGACCGGTTTGTACACGACGGCCTCGCATCCCACGACCCAGTCCAGCGCATTCTTCATCACGCCCGTCACGCCGTGCGCGTATTCCGGGCTCGCGATCAGCACGCCGTCGGCTGCGTTCAGGCGGTCGATCAGGTCGCGCACGGCGGCGGGCGACGGCGTTTCGGTATCGGGATTGAACAACGGGAATTCGCCGAGGCGATCGAAGCGCGTGACATGCATGCCGCGTGGCGCAACGAGCGCGGCCGCGTCGAGCAGCGCGGCGTTGTACGACTGCGCGCGGAGGCTGCCGCACAGCGCGACGATGTCGATGCGGCGCTCGGTGTCGGTTCGGGGATCGGTGGTCATCGATGGGTGTGTCGGTTGGCGCGCAGTGCGTAGCCGCGTCGCGCGGTCCGGACGGATTATCGCATCGGCGTCCGGGCGGTGCGGCGTGCGCTGCCGACGCTTGCACCGTGCGGTGCCGCGTTGAAAATCGCCGCGGGATCACGTCGCACCGGTTCCGCGTCGCTCATCCCGGCCGCCCGCGCGAATTCCGTCATCGTCCATCCATGGCCGAGCAACAGCCGCCGTGTATGCAGTGCGCCATGCACGTCCTCGGCAACGGTATCGCCGAGATAGCGCAGCGCGCGGCCCTCGACATCGACGAAGCCGTGCCGGTATTCGTGCGCGAGCGCCGTCCACAGCTGCGCGGCGCCGACCGACTGGCGCGCGCCGCTGATCAGGCACAGGCCCGCGTCGAGCCCCCAGCGGTACAGCGTCGTCGCGAGGCCCTTGCGTTGCGCCGAGCCGCGCAGCCGCGTATGCGGCGCGCGCAGGTAGCGATCGGCGCGGCGGGGGATTTCGGGCAGGCGGTTGAACACCGTGTAGCCGGCGAGCTGGCGCGCGGCCGGATCCTCGACGTACAGGAAGTATTCGCCGTCCGCTTCGCGGTGGCGGACGACCAGGCCCGAGCGGCCGAGCGCGACGGCCGGCAGGCCGTGCAGGCGATGGCCTGGCTGGTGGAGGCGCTCATGAAGTGTGTCGAGTTCGTCGTCGATGTCGTGTTGGGAATGCTGTACGTCGATACGCATGGCAAAGGCCGCCCGTCCCGGGCGGTTCGGGAAAGAGGTTCATCGCAATAGGGAACAGAAAATGGCTGCGGCCCCCGGGCTCGGCGAAGCGAGCCGGGGCCGCGAATCAGCTGGGGATGTGCTGGAAACTGGCGGCGATCGCGGCGAGGCCCGCGATGCAGAGTGCGAACAGGATCAGGACTTTGTGGATCACGCCTCTTTCCTCTTGAATGCGCGGCGCCAGCGGGCGGCATCGCGGAGACGGTGAGCGGCGGGCACGGCCCGCACGGCCGTCGCGCGGGACGACGGTCGGAGTCCGGGCGACGGATCGTGCGCGGACGGCCAGCACCATACGCGACGCTTCGCGGGCGGGCAATCGGATCGGCGGAGAAAAACGACGAAAAGCGGGGAATCGCGTCGTTTCGCGACAATTGGCCGCAAGGGGCCGTGCGTCGACGTGTTCGGCGATGCGGGCTGACACGCGCCGTCACGCGGTGGAAGGCGTACGCGGCGCGCTCGGCGTCAGCGCGAGGCCGCTACCCGTGCGACGACCGGAACGGCGTGCACCGCCCCGGCGCTGGCCGCAACCGCAGACGTCACGCCGCCTGCCGCCCCCCGAACGCCTGCCGGATCCGCGCGAACAGCCCGTGCTGCGCGATCCATTCGGCATATGCGCGATAGTCCGGATCGCGCATCAGGTGACGCTCTTCCGTCTTCGCGCGCGTGTAGTAGATCAGGTTGACCGCGACGAGCCCGGCGCAGTGCATGAGCCCGACCTGCCAGCCGAGCGGTTCGACGAACGGCACCGACACCATCCAGTACGACAGGTTCTTCGTGATGTACGCCGGATGCTTGGTGAAGCGGTACGGGCCCGACGTGATGATCCCGCGGTTGGTGAGGTTCGAAAACCGCAGCCCGAACGAGATCGTGCACAGCGCGTAGGTCAGCAGCAGCAGGATGATCACCGCGCCCCAGATCACGCGCAGCGTCGGCGCCGACAGCAGCCAGTTGTCCCAGAACACCGAGCCTTCGTAGCGGATGTAGTTGTTCGAGATCAGCGACCAGAACGGCTGGTAGCAGATCAGCGCGGCCACCCAGCCGAGCGTCGTCGGCTCGACGGTGCGCACGTGGCTGTCGAGGATGCGGAACGTGCACAGGTAGCCGACGGTGCCGAACATCAGGTCCATCGTGAACGACAGGTCGTACATGAACACGAAGGTCGCGATCGTCGTCGGCGCGTGCATCGCGTTCGCGAGCGATGCGCTCAGGTGATCGGCGTCCTTCGACAGGTAGACGGTCATCAGCGGCAGGAAGAACGCCTTCACGCCCCAGCCGGCGAGCATCTCGCGCACCGGCTTCCAGCTCGCGGGCCGCTCGCGGCGGAACAGGAAGCGGCCCCACAGCAGGTACGCGTCGTCGGTTTCGCGCTGGTGGCGGTCCATCCACGCGAAGTAGAACGGCGCGGCGACGATCACGTACGGCGCGAGCGAGCGCAGCAGCGACCAGAACGGCAGGTAGAACGCGCCGTGGTATTCGGGCAGCAGCCAGTAGAGGATGCCGATGCCCGCGTAGATCGACGTCAGCGCGCCGAGCCGCGTCGCGACGCGCGCGATGCCGAGCGGCCGGACGGCCTGCCGCGACAGCCCCGCGCTCGGGCGCAGGTAGACGCGCGAGATGAAGAGTTCGTGCAGCGCGATCGTGCCGATGATCGCGAGGCTGGCGATGACCGCACGCGTGGCGGCGTCGAGCGTCGGCTGGTCGCGCGTGATCCACAGCGCGAAGAGTCCGGCGGCGATGCCGAGCAGGCCGGCACGCAAGGGCGTGGCGGAACGCGGTGGGCGGTCCTGGGCAGCGACGACGCTGTCGAGCGTGGAGTTCATGATCGGATCCTCGTACGGATGAGGGCCGGCGCCCCCGCTTGGCGGGTGACGCCGGCCGTCGGCCGGGCTTTGTATGGATGCGCGCCCGGCCATTGGCCTGTCGTTCTGATACGTGATGCGTTGACGCTTACTTCTTGGGGGCGGCGCCCAGCAGACCGCCGAGCAGGTTGGTCACCGGCGACAGCAGGTTGCCGGCACTGCCCGCGGCGCCACCGTTCGAGCTGCCGGTCAGGCCGGCTGCCACGGTGCCGCTGCCGGCCGGCGTCGTTGCCGTGCCGGCCGCGCCGCCGGGGCTGACCGTGCCGGTGGCACCGGCCGAGCCGGCCGGCGTCGTCAGCGCACCCGTCAGCGTGCCGACCGGGCCGCTCGACAGCAGGCCGCCGAGGGTGCCCGACACGTTGCCGCCCGGCGTCGTGACCGTGCCCGTGAGGCTGGCGCCGAGCGGGGTCAGCGAGTTGACGAGGTTCGTGACCGGCGCCAGCAGGCCGCCGATGCCTGCGCCACCGGTACCGCTGGTGCCGCCGGTGCCGCTCGTGCCGCCCGAACCGAGGCCGCCGAGCGCGCCCGTCACCGTCCCGAGCAGGCCGGTGATCGGTGCGAGCGGGCCGCCGCTGCTGGTGCCGCTCGTGCCGCTGGTACCGCCCGAACCGCTCGAGCTGCCGCCGCCGAGCCCGCCCGTCAGCGTGCCGAGCAGGCCGGTGACCGGCGCGAGCGGGTTGCTGCCGCTGCTGGAGCTGCCGCTGGACAGCAGGCCGCCGGCCGATCCTACCGTGTTACCGAGCTGGGACACGCTGTTGCCGACGCTCGTGCCGACCGGGTTGCCGGTTGCGCTGCCGACCTGCGAGCCGGCGAGGCCGAGGCCGCTGCCGAGCGTGCCGAGCAGGCCGCTGAGCGGGGCGCCGAGCAAGGTCGTGTTGCCGAGCGTCTGGGTGACGCCAGGCGTCGTGACGCCGCCGGTCAGCGTGTTCGTGATGGGGTTGATCACGCTGCCGAGCTGCGTCTCGAGTTGCTGCACCGGCGCGCTGTTGAGCGCCGTGTTCAGCGCCGATGCGGTCGAATTGACCGCGGTGCCGACCGTGTTGACGAGACTGCCGACCAGGGTCGTCGCGGGCGCGAGCGGCGACAGCGGACCGGTGCCGAGGCTCGTCACCGCATTGCCGAGACTGTTGACCGCGCCGCCGGCGCCGGTCAGCAGGCCCGTGGTCGACGTGATCGTCGGGCCGAGCGGGTTCGGCGACACGCCGATCGAGCCGAGGCCGGCCGCGACGCCGTTGCCGAGCGCCTGCACGCCATTGCCGAGGCTCGTGACGGCGTTGCCGACGCTGGTGGCCGTCGCCGGGTTCGTGCCGGGGATCTGCACGCCGCCGATCTGAGCGCCGCCGTTCGCGACCGTCGTGCCGAGCGCCGTCACGAGGTTGCCGGAATTCTGGAGGACATTGCCGAGGGGGGTGACGCCGGCGCCGGAAGTGCCGGAGGTGCCGGAGGTGCCGGAAGTGCCCGACGTGCCGGAAGTGCCCGAGGTACCGGAGGTGCCCGAAGTACCGGAGGTGCCCGAAGTACCGGAGGTACCCGACGTACCGGAGGTGCCCGACGTACCGGAGGTACCCGACGTACCGGAGGTGCCCGACGTACCGGAGGTGCCCGAGGTACCGGAGGTGCCCGAGGTACCGGAAGTACCCGACGTACCGGAAGTACCCGACGTA